>CAZOTC010000102.1:0-9160 GCA_964582605.1 uncultured Geobacter sp.
CAACAGGATGCAGGAATACCGCCGGGCCTACCTGCGCTGCCAGATTGAAACCGATGCCGGGCAGCGCAAGGCGTTGGCTGCCAAGATGACGGCCGCCCGGAAAGCTGCAGAGGGACACCTGGAAGAGTTCGGAAAATTTCCCCTTGCGGCGGCTGAACAGAAGTTGTTCAACGGCTTGGTCGTCCAGTCCCGGGAGTTTTACGCCCTGACCGAGCAGGTACGTGCAGCGTTTGATGCCGGGGTCGGCTATGCCGAGCTGAGGAACGAACATCAGCGCGTCAGGCAGCTTTCAGACCAGCTTGAAGCCGGTATCAGGGAGCTGAGCCGCTATAATGTCCAGGAGGCTGAAGAACATTTCAAACAGAGCAGCAGCGGCTATGAGCGCTACCTCGCCTGGCTGGTGGGCAGTATCTTCCTGTCGGTCTGCTGTGCGGCGGCCATCACCCTGCTGATCACCAACAGCGTGGTCAGGCCGTTGCAGCAGGTGATCGACACGATCCGCGTACTGCAGCAGGGGGGCAAGGAAAAGGCCCGTATCGTGGAGGCGATTGCCGGCGGCGACCTGAATCAGGAACTGACCGTTGTCCAGCCGCTAACGCCCGGCACGGAGCAGATCAGCAGAGACGAGACCGGTACGCTGCTGCAGACCGTCATCGAGATGAGCGGCACGCAGCATGCGCTGGATACGGCCTTTGTCGGAATGACACAGGCGCTGCGCACCAATCATCAGCAGGATCTTCTGCAGAACTGGTTCAAGAACGGCCAGAACAGCCTGAATACTATTTTGCGGGGTGACAAGAGTACCGCAGAACTGACCGATCAGGCCCTGACCTTCCTGGCCGAGTATCTGGGAGCCGGGGTCGGTGTGCTGTACGTCTATGAGCAGGAGAGCGGCATGCTGCAGATTACCGCCAGCTACGCCTTTGTACGCCGCAAGCGCCTGAATGACCGGATTGCACTGGGCGAAGGGCTGGCCGGACAGGCTGCCCGGGAGCGCAAGGTGATCTGTCTCAGCCCGGCCCCTGCCGGTTACCTGCCGATCAGTTCCGGCATCGGCGAGGCCCAACCGGTCAGCATCACGGCCCTGCCGCTGCTGCATAACGACAGCCTGACCGGTGTACTTGAGATCGGCGCCTTCAAGCAGTTCAGCGATGACGAACTGGCCTTCCTTGACCAGTGCCGCGAGTCGATCGCCATTGCCCTCAGCGTCAACCGTTCCCGTCAGCAGGTCAATCTCCTGCTGGAACAGACCCAGGCACAGGCAGAAGAGCTGCAGGTCCAGCAGGAAGAGCTGCAGCAGTCCAACGAAGAGCTGGAAGAACGGGCCGAGATGCTGGAACAGCAGCGTGAAGAGATCCGCGCCAAAAACCGGGTGGTGGAAGAGGCCAGCCGCGAGCTGCAGCGCAAGGCAGAGGAGCTGGAACGGGTCAGCACCTACAAGTCTGAATTTCTGGCCAATATGTCCCATGAACTGCGCACCCCGCTGAACAGCATGATGATCCTTTCCAGCCTGCTGCAGGATAACCGTGAAGGAAACCTGACCGCCAAGCAGGTAGAGTTTGCCGCCACCATCAACACCGCCGGACGGGACCTGCTGAACCTGATCAACGACATCCTGGATCTGTCCAAGATCGAATCCGGGCACCTTGAGTTCCATTTTGAAGAACTGCAGCTGGATGAGATCTGCGACCAGCTGCTGGCCCTGTTCCACCCGATCGCAGTTGACAAGGGGATCACCGTCACGGTTGCCCGTGACGCATCGGCGCCGCAGACCTTTATCACCGACAGCCAGCGCACCATGCAGATCCTGAAAAATCTGCTGTCCAACGCCTGCAAATTCACCAGCCAGGGCTCGGTCGGACTGCGGGCCTACCGGCCGGAGCGGACTGAAAACCCGCTGGTCGGCGAGGCGGTGGCCTTTGCCGTCAGCGACACCGGTATCGGCATTCCACCTGAAAAACAGTCGCTGATCTTTAACGCCTTCCAGCAGGCCGACGGCAGCACCAGCCGGACCTACGGCGGCACCGGCCTGGGGCTATCCATCTCGCGCCAGCTTGCCCGCTCAATGGGGGGGGAGATACTGCTGGTCAGTGATCCGGGCAAAGGCAGTACCTTTACGCTCTATCTGCCGGTAGGCCGGTCAGGACCGACAGCAGAACAAAAACCTGCAGCGCCTGTGCGCCCAAGAGAACCTGCAGCTCCCGCCCCTGTGCCCAAGAACCCCGATCCCCTGCCGGCACCGCTGCCGGACGACCGCGACCGGCTGTCGGAGGAGGGCAAAAGCATCCTGGTGATCGAGGATGACCTGACCTTTGCCGGTATTCTGGCCGATATGGTCAGGGAACGGGGCTTCTCGGTCCTGATCGCTGCCGACGGTGAGAGCGGCATCGCCCTTGCCGAGCGCTATCAGCCCAACGCCGTGATCCTGGATGTAATGCTGCCCCACATTGACGGCTGGGGGGTGATGCGCAGCCTGAAGGACAACCCCAGGACCCGTCATATCCCGGTGCATTTCATCACCTGTCTGGAGGAACGCCAGAAGGCGCTGAACATGGGGGCGATCGGCTTTGTGACCAAGCCGGTCGGCAGTGATCAGCTGGATTCGGTCTTTGAGGTTCTGGAAAACGCGATTGACAAGACCACCAAGCGGCTGCTGATCGTTGAGGACGACCCGGCCCAGGTGCAGGCCATGGTAGCCCTGCTTGAGGCGCGCAACGTCTCGATCAGCGTGGCTGAAAGCGGCGCTGCCGCCATTGAGCAGCTGCACCGGGAGAGCTTCGACTGTATTGTGCTGGATCTGGGGCTGTCCGACATGGGGGCCTTTGAGATGCTGGAGGAGTTGCAAAAGCACGACCCGGATCGCCGCATCCCGGTCATTATCCACACCGGGCGGGAACTGAGCCATGAAGACGAACTGAAGCTGCACCATTACGCCGAAAGCATCATCATCAAGGGGGCCAAGAGCCCGGAGCGGCTGCTGAATGAGGTGACCCTCTTCCTGCATCTGGTGGAATCCTCCCTTGACCCCGGCAAGCAGCGGATGATCCGCGCCGCACTGGACAAAGAGGCGATGCTGGCCGGTAAAAAGGTGCTGATCGTTGATGACGACATGCGCAACATCTTCTCCCTCTCCAGTGCCCTGGCAGAAAAGGATATGGTCATCGTTGAGGCGGAAAACGGCCGCGAAGCCCTGAATCGGCTGGATGAGTCCCCCGACATCAGTCTGGTGCTGATGGATATCATGATGCCGGAGATGGACGGCTATGAGGCGATGCGTCTGATCAGAAAGGACCCCCGTTTCAGCAACCTGCCGATCATCGCCCTGACCGCCAAGGCGATGAAGGGGGACCGTGAGGAATGCCTCAAATCCGGCGCCAGCGACTACATCCCCAAACCGGTCGATATGGAAAAGCTGTTCTCACTGCTGCGGGTCTGGCTCTACTCAGCGGGGTAGCCTGTCGATGACCATTAAATCCAAACTGATAACCAATGTGCTGGTCACGGCAGTCATTGTCGCGGCCCTGTCCCTGGCCAGCTTCTTCTCGATGCGGTTTCTGCAGGAAAAACTGCTCTATCTGACGGAAACCAGCACCCCGTTCCAGATCAGGACCATCGAACTGCAGCGCGAACTGCAGGGAGCGATCACGGCGCTGCAGGAGCTGAATACGGTCCGGGACATGGAGCATTACGGCAAACACCGGAAAGAGGCAGAACGGCAGCTGGCACGGGTCAGTGCGCTGCAGCAGCAGCTTGAGCAGCAGCACAACAGTGCACCCGGCCTGACAAGCGAATTGACCGGTCTGGCCCGGGAGCTGTACCGTACCACCGAGACCCGGATCACCAGCAGCGCTGCTGCCGTCAGGGCCAACCAGCTGATTAACGAACGGATGCAGCTCTCATCGGCACGCCTGAAGGAACTGGACACCTCGCTCCGCAGACTGCAGGCAGAGCGTTCCGCGGCCTTTACAAAGGCCCTGGATGCCACCGCCGGCGCCTCGGCACGGCTCAAGTCGATTGAGGTCCTGAGCGACCTGATCAAAGATCTGCAGCACCTGGTCCAGAACCTGCAGGGTCCGCAGAAAGGTTCCTCACTGCTGCTGGCAAAGGGACGTTTCAACACCATCTCCGGCCGGATCTTCAGAAATGAACAGTTCACGGCCAATCAGGTACTGGCTGCAGAGTACCGCAAGGTTGCCGATCTGCTGGCGGAACAGATCCGGCTCCTGTCCCTTGCCCGGACGCAACAGGATGAGGAGGCGCGCAGCAGGAGTATCGGCGTCCTCAGGGAGCTGGCAGCAAAGCTCAGCTCGCTCTTCCTGATGCTCGAACAGGAACGGGAACAAGCCGGCGGCCAGCTGGAGGCCGAAGCGGGCCGTCAGCGGGAGATCTTCAGCCAGTCAAATGTCGCCAACAGCATCCTGGTGGCCAACTCCGAGCTGGCAGCAGCGGGGCTCAGACTGACCGTTGAGATCAACCGCCTGTTTACCCTCGAGTCCGCAGCGGAACTGGCACAATCCGAGCGGGAGCTCCGCTCGCTGTTCAGCCGGAGCCAGGAACAGGTACAGAACATCGAGGCGAATCTGACCCGTCTGAAGGCATCCGGTGAACTGCAGCTGCTCCATGCCGCAGCCGTAGCGCTGACAGCTGCCCGTGCTGACGTGGTGTCCGACAGCGGCGTCCTGGCGGCGCTCAGACAGAGGCTGAAGGCAACCGGGCAGGCAGCCGACACCGCAGAAAAGCTGGATGCACTGATCAAGCGGCAGGCAGCCAAAGGGAACGAGATCGTTGCAACGGCCAAGGGGGAGCAGGCAAAGGCGGTGATCACCGTCAACAACGTGATTGACCGGAGCATGCTGCAGGTGATCGCTATCGGCTCTGCGGCTGTCATCATCGGCATCCTGTTCGGCTTCTGGATCTATCGCTCGGTGCTGCTGCCGCTGCGTCTGGTGCTTGGCGCTGTCCGTTCCCAGCAGGCCCAGGGGCAGGAAAAGGCCCAGTTGGCCGAAGCGGTGGCGCAGGGGGACCTGAACCGTGAAGTGACCATCAGCGAGGTGATTCAACTTGACGGAAGAGAGCTGAAAAAGGATGAAATGGGGATGGTGCTCACTGCCGTCGTGGGTATGAGCGAGGCCCAGACCACGCTGGACCGGGCGCTGGCCGAGATGACCAGTTCCCTGCGCAGCAGCAGGGATGAGGAGCAGCGTCGTGACCGTCTGAAAAGCGGCTTGCATGAGCTGAACAGAATCCTGCGCGAGGAACATGAAACCGGCGAACTGCTGGAGTACGTGCTGGCCTTTATCTGCGCTTTCCTGGAAGCCGGGGTGGGAATCATTTACCTTTATAATGAACGGGAGCGTCTGCTGCAGCCGGCAGCCGCCTATGCCGTCTCATTGGCAGACCGGCCTGACAACGGCCGGATCATGACCGGTGAAGGGCTGGTGGGGCAGGTGGCTGCTACACGCAGGATGATCCACCTTGCAACCGTGCCGCCGGGCTACCTGACCATCACCTCGGCCCTGGGGGAGGCAGATCCGCTGCAGGTGGCTATTCTGCCGATCATGCACAACAACCTGCTGGCCGGCGTGCTTGAACTGGGCAGCTTCAGACCATTCAAAGAGGATTGTTTCGAGTTTCTGCAGCAGGCCCTTGAAGGGATTGCCGTTGCCGTTAACAACAACCGTTCGCGCCAACTGGTAGGAGAGCTGCTGGAGCAGACCCAGTCCCAGGCGGAGGAGCTGCGGGTTCAGCAGGAGGAGCTGCAGCAGACCAATGAGGAGCTTGAGGAGCGGGCCAGACTGTTTGAAGAACGGATGCGTACATCATGATTGCCGGCGAACTGCTTGATCTTGAGATAAAGCTGCTGATGGAGGGGATCTTCCAGGTCTACGGCTATGACTTCAGGGAGTATGCCGAGGCATCGTTACGCAGAAGAATGACCCAGTGGCTTTCCGGCTCCGGCTTTGCCACCCTTTCCCAGGCCCAGTCACAACTGCTGCGTGATCCGGCCCTGTTTGAAAAGATGTTGCGCGGCATCACGGTCAACGTCTCCGAGATGTTCCGCGACCCCTCCTTCTTCAAGGCGCTCCGGGAACTGGTGGTGCCCCACCTGAAGACCTACCCCTTTGTCAAGATCTGGCATGCCGGCTGCTCCACCGGAGAAGAGGCCTACTCCATGTCTATCCTGCTGCAGGAGGAGGGGTTGAAGGGGCGTTTCCGGATCTACGCCACCGATATCGATGCCGAGGTGATCCGCAAGGCCCAGGAGGGGATCTACCCGCTGCAGGACCTGCAGCGGTTTACCCGCAACTACCAGCAGGCAGGCGGCACGGCCTCCTTTGCCGACTACTACACCGCCCGTTACGACCGGGCCATCATTTCTGCGTCGCTGCGTGAGAACCTGGTCTTTGCCGTCCACAATCTGGCCGTTGATGCCGACTTCGGCGAGATGAACATGATCCTCTGCCGCAACGTGATGATCTACTTCAACCCGTCCCTTAAAAACAAGGTGCTGGGGCTGTTCCACAACAGCCTTGCACCGGGCGGTTTTCTCTGCCTGGGCTCGAAGGAGAGCCTGGAACACCGCGACGTGGCGGCCCGCTATGACGAAATCAGGCCCCGCTCCCAGATCTATCGGAAAAAGTATGTCCTTCACTGACTGCAGATCGTTCAGGGCGGTGGTGATCGGCGTCTCCACCGGCGGGGTGACGGCGCTCAAACAGCTTCTGTCGGCCCTTCCGGTAGATTTTCCGGTTCCGGTCCTGGTCGTGACCCACATCACCCCCACGGCTGATGACGGCCTTGCCCAGCTGCTGAACAGCCTGAGCAGTATCAGGGTCAAGGAGGCCGACGAAGAAGAGCTGCTTGCCCCCGGCACCGTCTATCTGGCCCCGGCCAACTATCATCTGCTGGTGGAACGCAAGGGGGTGCTGGAACTCTCGGTCGATCCGCCGGTCAATTTTGCCCGCCCTTCGGTGGATGTGCTGTTTGAATCAGCCGCAGCGGTATTCGGACGGGGCTTGATCGGCATCATCCTGACCGGTGCAGGTGCTGACGGCAGCAGGGGCCTGCTGCGGATCAAACTGGCCGGCGGACTGACAATCGTCCAGGATCCGACTGATGCGGAGATGGGCTCCATGCCCCAAAAAGCGCTGGAGTTGCTGGAACCGGATTATCTGGTAACATTACAACAGCTGCCGGATTTACTGATCCGCCTGACCGATCCGCGCTCCAGGAATTCGACATGAGCCATGAACTGAACCACTCCATACCGATTCTGCTGGTTGACGACCGGCCGGAGAATCTGCTTGCCCTGGAAGGCCTGCTGGCGGGTCAGGGGTATGCACTGGTCACGGCAGACTCCGGCAACGAGGCGCTGCGCCTGACCCTGAAACATGACTTTGCCCTGGTGCTGCTTGATGTGCAGATGCCGGAGATGGACGGGTTCGAGACCGCTGAACTGATGCGGCTGAATCCCAAGACACGCCATATCCCGATCATCTTTGTCACTGCCGGTATGAAAGCGCTCCAGTTTCAGTTCAAAGGCTACGACGCCGGTGCGGTGGACTATCTGCTGAAGCCGATTGAACCGTTGATCCTGCAAAGCAAGGTGCGGGTCTTTGCCGACCTGTACCGTCAGCGGGCAGAACTGGAGCAGCATCGGCACAACCTGAGCGAACTGGTTGACCGGCGCACCGCAGAGCTGAACCAGGCCAAACTGGATGCCGAGTCAGCCAACATCGCCAAGAGCCGTTTTCTGGCCACCATGAGCCATGAGATCCGCACGCCGATGAACGGGGTGCTCGGCATGCTCGCGCTGCTGCAGGACTCGGCACTCTCCGATGAGCAGCGCGACTATGTCGAGCGGGCCCGCGCCTCCGGCAAGAACCTGGTCAAGCTGCTGGATGACATCCTTGACATCTCCCGCATTGAGGCAGACCGGCTGGAACTGGAGACCGCCGTCTTTGAACTGCGCCCGCTGCTTGAACAGACCATCAGTCTGCTGGCCCATCAGGCAGAGGAAAAGGGGCTCAGGCTCACTGCAACGGTTGACGCCGGTGTGCCGCAGTTTCTCAAAGGGGATGCAGGCCGGCTGCGCCAGATACTGATCAATCTGATCAGCAATGCGATCAAGTTTACCGCAGAGGGCGCCATTACCCTTCAGATCAGAAGCGAGGGGACAGAACAGAACCGGACACGGCTGCGGTTTGTCGTGACCGACTGCGGTATCGGCATTCCGCCGGAAATGCTCAGGCTGATCTTTGAACCGTTTACCCAGGTGGACAACTCTACCACCCGCCGCTATGGCGGAACCGGCCTGGGACTGGCGATCTGCAGCAAGCTGGTCCGGCTGATGCAGGGCGAAATCAACGTGCAGAGTACCCCGGGCAAGGGATCGGTATTCTGGTTCACGGCCCTGTTTGAACAGGCTGAAGACGGAGACCTTCCCTGTCGTCCGGAAACGTCAGGCCGGGTTGCTGCCGAGACAGGTCAATCAGCGCCTGCCAAGCCTGCTGCAGGATTCCGGATACTGCTTGCTGAGGATGAACCGACCAATCAGATAGTCACCGGAACCGTGCTCCGGAAATCCGGCTATCAGGTCGATCTGGTCAATAACGGCAGTGAGGCGGTGTCGGCACTGGAACAGCACGACTACGATCTGGTACTGATGGACTGCATGATGCCGGTCATGAACGGCTATGAGGCCACGGCGGTCATCCGGAACCCCGCCTCAAAGGTCCGCAACCATGCCGTGCCGATCATCGCCCTGACCGCGAACGCCATGAAGGAAGACCATACTACCTGCCTTGCGGCCGGGATGGACGATTACCACCCCAAGCCGATCGAGTACCCTGAACTGCTGGCGCTGCTGAAAAGGTGGCTGAGTCCGTAGTCCCCCCCAGCCACCCCCTTAACACGTCCGGCGAAACGGTTTCTTATTCCTATTCCAGTTCAAGGATGATATCAAGGCGGCGAGGAAACCGGCGACGCTGGTGTACACGCAGTACATCGAGGAGCCGGAGACGAGCCAACGAAGATTGCGCCTTGAAATGGAATTGGAATTACAACCCTCCGTAGCTGTGCAGACCGGACAGCAGCAGGTTGACCCCCAGATAGCAGAAGACCGTGGCGGCAAAGCCGATGATAGAAAGCCAGGCCGCCC
>CAZOTC010000103.1:0-9137 GCA_964582605.1 uncultured Geobacter sp.
CGATCTCTTTCTGCACCATGCAGGCGGTGGCGGGCAGGATCATGTCCGGCGTGGAGGTGCCGACGACAATGCAGTCGATCTCATCAGCACTGATACCGGCATCCAGCAGGGCAGCCTGGGCCGCACGGGACGCAAGATCGGAGGTTGATTCATCCGGTCCGACAAAACGACGTTCACGAATACCGGTACGGGATGAGATCCACTCGTCGGCATCATCAACCAGATAGGAAAAGAAATCATTGCCGACTACCCGTTCGGGCAGTCCGGCACCACTACCGATAATCTGTGAATAATTCATATATGTTGTCCGTCACACGAAAACGTGTAAACGTCCCTTCGTAGGATTGGCTATCATTACACAGACAAACGCTGTTTGTCAATCGCGGGGTGCGTCGCCACCCTCCCGAAAAGCAGAGAGCAGGTCAACCAGTCCATAGCCCCACAACCCTAAAAATACCGCCAGCAGCAGCTTTGCCCAGGTAGCAAACGGTTGCATTTTTTCAACGATCAGAGACGGGGTCAGCGGCGTTCCACTCAGGTGAGCTGCGATGACCGGGCTGGAAATTTTCAGGGCAAGAAAAAGGACCAGCAGCAGCAGAAAATTGATTGCCATGATCAGGGCAACGCCCTTGATGCGGCGCCCCAGATAGAGCTGCCCCAGGCCCGGCAGGACCAGGGCCGAAAGCAATACGGCAATAATCGGACGTTTCATGGATGGTTCTCCTGCTTCAGCATAGCGATCATTTCGTCATGAATCAGGCCGTTGCTGGCCAGAATGCGGTGATTGGTCACCTCGTAGCCGGAGCCGTCAAAGCTGGTCACCATGCCTCCGGCTTCACGGACCAGCAGCGTTCCGGCAGCCACATCCCACGGCTTCAGCTTGACCTCCCAGAAGCCGTCCAGCCGCCCGGCAGCCAGATAGGCAAGATCCAGAGCAGCAGCACCGGCACGCCTGATACCGCGGGCCGCCTTTTGAAAACGGACAAAATGGTCAAAGTTGTTTTCCGGGTCAGTGGCACAGTCATAAGGAAAGCCGGTTGCCAGCAACGCGCCGGAGAGGGGCTGTCGCGTAGAGACCTGCAGCCTGCGGCCGTTACGGAAGGCCCCCAGACCGGCAGCTGCCGTGAACAGCTCATCGGTGATCGGATTGTAGATAACCCCAATGAGCAACTCCCCGCCCACCATCAGGGCGATGGAGACACAGAACCAGGGATAGCCGTGGGCATAGTTGGTGGTTCCGTCCAGCGGATCAATAATCCAGGTGTGCTGTCCATCACCGGCCGGATAGTCGCCTTCTTCGGCCAGAATGCCGTGATCAGGAAACTGATCCAGTAGTTGTCCGACAATCAGCTTCTCAGAGGCCAGGTCCAGTTCGGTCACCAGGTTCTTGGCCCCCTTCAAGTCTATGGTGAACGTGGAGTCAAAACGTGCCTGCTGTAATTTCCCGGCAGCAAGGGCCGCCCCAACAGCAGTATCCAGAAAGCTCTGTAGTGACATGCCAACCTCATCAAATGGAATAGCATTAGCAGATTCAGGGCAGCGTGACAAGGGAGCAGCGAGAGAGCTTTTGACTTTCCTGTGAGATTACGGCATAGTGCGGGACTATCCAGGTATGGAGGAAAACAGCGCATGATACTTTTCGGTAACATTCTCTTTGCACTGGCCAAGATCGTTGAACTGGCCGACGGTCTGCTGACTATCTATAAATATATCCTGATTGCAGCCGCCCTGATCACCTGGGTTAACCCTGATCCGTACAACCCTATTGTCAATTTTCTCTATAAAGTGACCGAACCGCTCCTGTCCCGCATCCGTCGCATGATGCCTGCCATGGGTCCGGTTGACCTCTCGCCGCTGGTGGCCTTTGCCCTGATCTATGTTGTACAGATTGTGGTACTGAACACCCTGTACCAGTACCTGATTAATTACAGCATGATCCTGAAATTGAGGTAACAGCCTGATGACCATTACACCGCTTGATATACGGCAGCAACAGTTTAAAGGCAAAATGCTGGGCGGGCTGGACCCGGATGACGTGGACAGCTTTCTGCAGGCAGTTGCGGTTGAGATGGAAGGGTTGCTGCGGGCGAATACCGAACTGAAAGAGCAGGCCAGCCGCCAGACCCGTGAGCTGACGGATCATGCGCAGCGTGAAAAGGACCTGCGGGAGACCATGCTGGCTGCCCAGAGGATTACGGACGAGATGAAGGCCAACGCCCAGAAAGAGGCAGAGCTGATTGTCTCTGAGGCCCAGTTACAGGCCAGGCGACTGGTGGATGAAGCGGAGCGCAAGGTGGCCGACCTGCAGGCACGTATTCAGGATGTGCGGCGCCAGCGTCTGCAGTTTGAGGCCGAACTGAAGTCACTGCTGGACAACCATGCACGGATGCTCGGCAGCGGTGAGCCGTAACCACGCAACCCCCTGGTCCCTGGAAGGAGACGCGGTATTGTTGCGTGTCTTCGTGCAACCCCGGGCCTCAAAAAATCAGTTCTGCGGCATCCATGAAGGGGAGCTGAAACTGCGGCTGACCTCTCCCCCGGTAGACGGGGCCGCCAATCAGTGCTGCTGCGAATTCCTGGCGAAACAGCTGAAGGTACCAAAATCATCCGTCACCATCGTTTCCGGCGAGACCTCCCGCCACAAACGGCTCCGCATTGCAGGGGCCTCGCTGGAACAGCTGGAACAGCTCGCACCGTCTTGACCATCTCCCGCTCCGCACAGGAGACGGGTATTTATTTGTTGAAAGGACAAACCAACCAATGGCACAGGCACAACAGGGCGATACCGTCCGGGTACACTACACCGGCACCCTTAATGACGGCAGCATCTTTGATTCTTCTGAAACCGTAGAGCAGGACAGCTGCGGCTGTAGTTGCAGCAGTTCCGGCGGCTGTGGAACCGGCAGCGATTGCGGCTGCGAGCCGCTTGAGTTCACCATCGGTGCAGGCAACGTAATCCCCGGTTTTGAAAAGGCGGTGCTGGGACTTGCGGTGGGGGACAGCATCAAGGTGACCATCCCTGCTGACGAGGCCTACGGGCCCCGCCACGACCAGATGGTCGCCGTAGTAGACCGTTCCGAAATGGATGGCGAGATCAATCCGATCGAAGGGCAGCAGCTGGAAGTGATGCTGCAGGATGGCTCATCCATGCCGGTACTGATCACCGAGGTGACCGAGACCACGGTAACGCTGGACGCAAACCACCCTCTGGCAGGGCAGGACCTGACCTTTGACATCAAGCTGGTTGAAATAGTTTAGCAGCTTTCGTTTCTGACAGCAAAGAAGGCTGTCCGGATAACCGGGCAGCCTTCTTTTTTAAGCGTTCTTGCAGCACAGTCTCTATTTACTTGCCGCCACCGTTGATCCAACCGGCTCCACCCCAAAGTCCTTGCCCTCAGCGGGTGGGTTAATGATCACAATCGTAAATGGAATCGTCTTGCCCGGCTGCACTTCCAGATTGGCCAGGGAATCTCCAAACTGGTTGTTCATGGCCGCTTCAATCTTCTCCGCCGGCATGGCGGCCAGCTGTTCCTGGCTAAGCTGGTTTCCGGCGTATGCCGTCTTTGTTGCTAACGCCTGATTGTTGGCACCAAAGACCATACCCTTGACCTGCAACGCTGCACGAGGTTTTTTATAGCTGTTCAGGGCATCACCGGTAATGACCAGCAACTCTCCTGCAGCCGCTTTAGGAACAAAATAGGCTTTGACATTCTGGACCGTAATCTTGCCGTCTTCAGCAGGCGCAGTCTCTTTACCGAACATCGATACGGCCTTGGGGCCGTCACTGATAAAGGTGTAGGCCATATAGCCCAACACACCGACCACAACAACGGTTACAGCCGCGATCACCATCGAGAGCGTCGAACTTTGACGCCGCCGTGAGGTTATGGCCAATGGCGGTGCCTCCTCCGGAGCAGCCGGAGCCTCAAAGGTAATCTCAGGTGTTGCCGCCTTCTGTTGCTCCGCAACAGTCGCTTCCACCGGCGCAAACAGGGTACCGGCCGGTGCTGCTGCAGCATCCACCGCAACAGCTGAGGTGTCACCACTGAAGTCCATATCTCCCAGGCTGAAGCTGTCAACCTCAGACGGTGCAGCAGCTGCCGCCGGAGTTGCCGTTCCAAAATCCACTCCGGAAAAATCAAAGCTGTCCGAAGAAGCTGCAGGGGGTTGGGCAACAGCATCCTCAAAAGCAAAACCGGCTTCACCCGCTGCTGCAGCCTTTGGTGCAGAGGTCTCACTGAAGGTACTGAAGTCAATCGCATCAATTGATGCAGTTGGGGCTGATACAGCAGCAGGTGCCTCGCCGAAATCAAAACCGCCCAGATCAACATCACCAGCCGGTGCCACTGCTGCAGACGGGTGGTCACCGAAATCGAACGCCATCTTCTGGGCTGTAGCATCAACTGCGGAACCGGCTGCGAATGCCTCGCCAAAGTCAAAGCCGACATCAGCTGCCGGTGCCGGTTCAGGATTCTGCACAGCTGCGGTCCCGAAATCCAGACTGAAATCAGCAGGTGTGTCTGCAGTCTGTTTTGGCGGCATAACCATGGTCATTTCGCCAAAATCAACGCCGGCCGGTGCTGCGGGAGGCGCTTCCGTACTGAAGGCGACATCGCCAAAATCAAAACCGCCACCCGTTGCCGCATCGGTTTGGCCCAGATCAAACGAGTTGTCAACAGCAGCAGGAGTTTCAGCAGCTGTTGACCCGAAATCAAAGGAAACTTCCGGTTCTGCAGGGGTTGATGACGAAACCTGGGGTTCTGCTGCGGGTGATGTGCTTTCAGAAACCGCGACGGCCGACGTTTCAATACCGTCCACCGCTGCTACTGCAGCTTCAGGCTGTTCACCATCCTTACGCACCGTGAAGACGTGGCGACACTTGGCACAGCGCACCTTGACCCCACGGTCGGAAACCTTCTCGTCGTCAAGCCTGAATTTGGTCCGACACTGTTCGCATTGAATGATCATCGCCAACTCCCTGTTGACTGGTGTTCGTGTACTAGCCTTAATGGCTGAAAAAACAGCGTATTATGTAACAGAACGGGGCCCCGGTGTCAATTTAACTTATACTAACCTTTTCGACTGCCGAACAATGTTGCCCAACCGGACAACTCAGACAATATACAGCCCGCACCCCGTTACACCCCTCGGATATGCCAAGGTGACAGAGTGAGAAATCGTATTTTATCGGATCAGCCGGATCGAAGCAGCGGAGCGCCCTCGTAATCTCGCAGGCCATTCGCCAGTCCGGTGTCCGCCGGGATGTCAGTCCCAGCAGGCGGGAGATACGTTCGATATGGCGGTCAACCGGTATGACCAGTTGTGAAGGGAGAACAGACTGCCAGAGTCCCAAGTCAATACCGTCGGCCGGACGAACCACCCAGCGCAGGAACATACAGAGCCGCTTGCAGGCGCTACCGCCGGACGGGGCAGGAAACAGGAAGCGGAATGAACTTGTTTCCGGCAGTTCGCGACACCCGATGACCCTGCTGTAGTCAACTGCAAGCACTGCTGCACGAAACCCGTTCAATCCCTTTTCGATCGTATCGGCATGGCTGTCGTGGTGCGTGACGAAAAATTGCTCAACACTGCCGCACTGCCGGCGCATCTGACGGGTAGCCCAGAACAGGCACGCCAGATCAACAGCATCGTTGAAGCGGTGCCTGAATCCTTCCAACTGTTTCTTCTGTTTCCGGGGGTCAAACGCGTCGATAAAACCTGCCGGAGAATCCCCGATCAATGCAAAGATCCGATTCAGGCTGCCTTTGATTACCTTGACCGAACCATAGGCAAACACCGCTGCAATCAGGGCTGCCACCTCCTGATCAGCCGGATCGCTGTAGCGGTGGCAAAAGGAAAGAGGATCATTATGCAGATGTTGCTGTGAACGGCCCGCATACAGTCCATCAAGGGTTGCTTTAAGCTGACTGCTGCGGGTCACTTCACCTCAGCCTCACGCAAAAACAGGGCGGCATCCTCCGGCGAAGTGGGGTTGATGAAGAAACCGGTGCCCCATTCAAAACCGGCAATGGAGGTCAGGCGCGGCACCAGCTCGATATGCCAGTGGTAATCGTATTCAAGCGATGTCCACATGGCCGGTTTGCCGGGACGCTTGTGCATCGGAGGACAGGTGTGCAGAATAAAGTTGTAGGGGGCGTCCTTCAGCACCAGCTTGACCCGCATCAGCATGTCTTTCAATGCCACGGCAAGCTCTGCCAGGTGGACATCATTCATCAGGGCAAAGTCATGGCTGTGCCGCTTGGGATAGAGACGGAGCTCAAACGGAAAGCTGGCTGCGTACGGGGCAAGGATGACAAAGTTGGAGAACTCGCGCACAACCCGACTACCCTGTTCCAGCTCAAAGGCGATCAGGTCGCAGAACAGGCAGCGTTCCTTGTCCGCATAGTGTTGACGACAGACCTTCAACTCGGTGGTAGCGACAGGAGGCAGGAGCGGTACCGCAATCAGCTGGCTGTGAGAGTGGGCCAGCGACGCCCCGGCCCGTGCCCCGTGGTTCTTGAACAGGATCATGTACCTGAAACGGAAATCACGGCGCAGGTCCAGCAGTCGTGTCCGCCAGGTAACCAGCACATCAGTCAGTTCCGGCGGAGTCAGGTCGGCCATGGACTGGTTATGATCCGGCGTCTCAATGATCACCTCATGGGCACCGATGCCGTTCATCACATCGTAGGGACCATGTCCGCGGTTTTCCAGCTCTCCCTCAATTCTCAGAGCCGGGTATTTGTTGGGGATTACACGCACTTTCCAGTTAGGGGTATTCGGCATGCCGCTGGGGCGGATCGCAAAGATCTCCGGCGGGGTCTTGTCTTCATTGCCGTAACAGAACGGGCACGATGTAATCGGTAACGGCTCCGGCTCTGACTGAAAATCCCGCGGCCGGCGGCCCCGTTCGGTGGCAATAATCACCCAGTGCAGCTTCAGCGGATCCCATCGTAATTCAGACATATATGCTCCAATCGGAAAGCAGAAAAACAGAATAGCACGCGGATGACGCAGATTTTGGCGGATATGCGCGGATCAAACCTGTCTGATAAATTTTATGTCTAAAAAATCCGCGTTAATCAGCTCAATCCGCGTTATCCGCGGCCCATTATCATGGATTTTTATCAATTGCTTTTATATCAGCCAGTCATTGGCTTCCAGATCCGGTCCTTCATAATTCAGCATCAGCGGCGCATCGCTTGGCCAGCGCCCGATCTCTTCGCTGTCCCTGGTCAGCGTGATACTGACAAACAGCTTTGATCGCGGCACCAGATTCAGGGCCTCCAGTGGAACGGCAATTTCACAGGTCCGATCGATGGCCCAGCGGCAGCAGGCGTTGGTAGGAACCCAGCTGCCCTGTTCCCTGACCAGCAACAGGCCCTCATGGCTGGCACGATGCATCGGTAGGCGGTACTCCCGGTCCACAATCAGCTGTAGAGCCAGGATGTCATTTTCCTTCAGCAGGCGAGACAGCTCCTGGATACCGTCAATCCGGAAGAAAAGACTGTCCCGATTGTAGCCCCAGTAAAAGCCTTGCAAAAGCCGATCCGAAGAATGCATGGCCGAACCCTGGCGCGTCAGATCAAACAGGCCGGCTGCCAGCCACTCAAAATAGTCACCCACCCGTCCATTAATCGCAGGCTCGATGAAGCCGGCCGGTTCGCGTACCAGCCCTGCCGGACTTTTCTTCTTGATCGGCTCCAGCAGTTCCCGTGGCGGGCTGATCCCCAGCAGTGTGTAAATATTGGTCAGATGCTGACGGAACAGGCGGTCAAAGCGGTCACTATGAGGAGAAAAGTGGTCATCGCCGAACCACCAGAACCAGTCACTTCCTTCAGCGGCATAAAGCGAGGTACAGAGCATCCGGGCAACAGCATCACCATCCATGCCGCTGTTTTCCAGCTGTTGCGCAGCTGCCGGGTGATGCTCAACAATCGCCCTGCGTGCTGCCGCCACCAGATCCCAGGCCAGATTCTCCTCCGGATGCCCGATCCAGATACCGTAGTTGGCATTGATCCAGGAACCGGGATGGATATGATGCAGGCGACCTTCAAAACGTGACGTGGCAAGCACGTCACTACAGGTAGTCAGGTTCAGGTCCGGAGCTTCAGCCACTGCCGCATACAAACCGGACAGAAAATCGTAGGCGTTATCAGGATAGAATTCCCAGGCGTTCTCGCCATCCAGAATGACCGGGATGACCCTGCCTTCGCTCCCCACCTGACGACTGATCTGACGCAGACGACCGGTGAAATCGGCCACTGCCCGGCGGGCATCCCACTGGCTGTAGGTAAAGCCGATCAGGTCGGAAAGTTGGTGGTCGCGAAAGAAAATGCCCAGTTCACCGCTGTTGGTAGCAAACCGCCAGGGGTGGTAAAGCCGTTCATGATGATTGCCCAGCCCGCCGTCCAGTGAACGGGCCAGCACCTCTTCATCGGTGGCAATCCAAGTAAGACCAACCTCGGCAATCAGCCGCAACGCCTCATCACTGACCGAACCTTCTGAAGGCCACATCCCCTTGGGCGTTATGCCGAAGACTTCGCTGAAGTAACGCAGACCGTGGTTGATATGGGCACGGGCATCCTCAGGGTGGCGCAGTCGTTCCTGAGGCAGGGTCACCCTCGGCATCGCCTCCCGCGCCATATGGGTGTCACATAACAGCGGCAGAATCGGATGATAATAGGGAGTAACTGAAAGCTCAATCCGCCCTGACTCATGCAACCTTTTGTAGAGCGGTACGATCTCATTCAGCAGTTTGCGTTGGGCAGCGAACAGATGCTCCCGGTCATCCGCAGTATACCCCTGCCCCTTGGCCAGCAGCTCCTGAAACACCGGAAACCGGCGACGAGCAGCCTCACCGGTCCAGGCGAGAAAAAAACAGACCTGCAGATCCAGCAGGTCCTGATTGCTGAAGTGCCGTGCCCGTTCCCGCACCGTGCCGGGCTTTCCTTCACCGGCCATATACAGCAGTTCCAGATAACGGCGGTGCGGTTCGATCATCCGCTGCCGGTTGGCAGAGAAGAAGTTTTCCAGCAGAAAGACCTTGTCATCCTCCGACATATCTGCCGGATTCATTTGCCCCTTGATCAGAAACGGATCAACCGCCGTACCGGCTGCATAGTCCAGCAACTGCT
>CAZOTC010000104.1:0-9020 GCA_964582605.1 uncultured Geobacter sp.
CGTCTTGATTATTCAGCGTGAACTTTGATGGCAAAGTCAGGGCAACGCAGTTCGCACTGCATGCACTTGATGCATTTTTCCAGGTCCTTGACAGCAACAACAAAGCCTTTCATTTCCAGAACCTTGGTAGGACAGAACTCCACACAGATGTGGCAGCCCTTGCAGTATTTCTCGATAATTTCAATTCTTGGCAGCTTCTTTTCTTCTGACATCGGTAAAGCTCCTTTTATCCGTATTCGGAGGTGTGAATTAAGGCCCATGATGCGGCAAAAGAAGGGCGGCTTGCGACCGCCCTTCTTTTGCAGGCTCAAACAGGGCCTGAAAGGCTCTTATTAGCCCTGCAGAATGCCGGGCAGTGCGTCTACCAGACCTTTAACGGCAGCAACTGACTTGTCCATCATGGCCTGCTCGGTTGCATCCAGCTTAAACTGCAAAATCTGCTCAACGCCGTTGGCCCCCAGAACTGCAGGAACGCCAACATAGTAGCCGTTGACACCGAACTCACCGTTCAGCAGGCAGCAAGTCGGCAGTACACGCTTCTGGTCACGCAGCACGGATTCTGCCATGGCAATGGCTGAAGAAGCCGGTGAGTAGAAGGCGGAACCGGTCTTGAGCAGGGCAACAACCTCGCCACCGGCCAGACGGGTACGGTTAACCATTGCCTCCATAACCTCCTTGGCCTTCTCTGCGCCGTACTTCTGCTCCAGCAGTTCCATGACAGGAATGCCGTTAACGCTGGCATAACGAACCAGAGGAACCATATCGTCGCCATGGCCGCCAAGGGTCATAGCGGAAACATCCTTCACGGATACGCCCAGTTCCCATGCGATGAAGGTCTTGAAGCGGGCGGAATCCAGTACGCCGGCCTGACCTACTACGCGGTTGGCCGGAATGCCGGTGATCTGCTGGCACAGGGTTACCATGGCATCCAGAGGGTTGGATATAATAATTACAAACGCATCTGAAGCGTACTTCTTGATACCTTCGGATACAGAGGTCATGATCTTTGAGTTGGTTGCAATCAGGTCATCACGGCTCATGCCCGGTTTACGGGGCAGACCGGCGGTAACGATAACGACATCGGAACCGGCGATGTCGGCATAGTCCTGAGTACCTTTCAGGCAGACATCAAAACCGTCAACTGGTGATGCCTCGGCGATGTCAAGCATCTTACCCTGGGGCATACCTTCCACGATATCAAACATGACCACATCACCCAGTTCACGCAGCGCGCAAAGTTGAGCAAGTACGCCACCAATCTGACCGCCACCAATCAGAGAAATCTTTTTACGTCCCATTGTGCTTCCTCCTTTGTTTGTGTTGAAGATAGGTTAAGATTCATTATGAAGCGAGGTTTAAACAAGAATCGGGGAATCAGCACAGAGGCTGACTCCCCGTAAAAATTCCGGTTAAATAGCATCAATGATTGCGTTCAAGGTAGCACTCGGGCGCATCGCTTTCTCAGTTTTAGCAGGATCAGGGTTGAAGTAGCCACCGATATCCTGGGGCTTGCCCTGGGCACCGATCAGCTCGGCATTGATCTTCTCCTCGTTCTCCTGCAGTGCCTTGGCTACCTTTGCAAAACGGGCGGCAAGATCAGCATCCTTGGTCTGGGCTGCAAGCGCCTCTGCCCAGTACATGGCGAGGTAGAAGTGGCTGCCACGGTTGTCTATCTGACCAACCTTACGAGCAGGGTTTTTGTTGTTATCCAGGAACTTGGTGTTAGCTTGATCCAGGGTATCGGCCAGCAGTTGCGCCTTCTCGTTTTTGAAGCTCGCAGCCAGATGCTCAAGGGAGACAGCCAGGGCCAGGAATTCGCCCAGAGAGTCCCAACGCAGGTAACCTTCCTGAACAAACTGCTGCACGTGCTTGGGAGCAGAACCGCCTGCACCGGTCTCAAAAAGTCCACCACCAGCAAGGAGTGGTACGATGGAGAGCATTTTGGCGCTGGTACCCAGCTCAAGGATCGGGAACAGGTCGGTCAAATAATCCCTCAGGGCGTTACCGGTAACGGTAATGGTGTCTTGACCAGCCTTTGCACGCTGGCAAGTAAACAGCATCGCATCTACCGGAGCCATGATCTGAATGTCAAGACCACTGGTATCGTGATCCTTCAGATACTTATTGACCTTTTCAATCATCTGGGCGTCATGGGCGCGGTTCTTGTCCAGCCAGAAAACCGCCGGCGCACCGGTGGCGCGGGCACGGCGGACAGCCAGCTTGACCCAGTCCTGAATCGGCAGGTCTTTGGCCTGGCAACCACGCCAGATATCACCTGCTTCAACATCATGCTGCATCAGCACGTTGCCTGCCTCGTCAAGCACACGCACGGTACCGTCCGCAGCAATCTTGAAGGTCTTGTCGTGTGAACCGTACTCTTCAGCCTTCTGAGCCATCAAACCAACGTTGGAGACCGACCCCATAGTGGTGGGATCAAACTGGCCGTTCTGCTTGCAGAAATCAACGCAGACCTGATACCAGCGTGAATAGCAACGATCGGGGATCACGCACTTGACATCGTGCAGCTTGCCGTCAGGCCCCCACATACCGCCGGAATCACGGATAACCACCGGCATGGAAGCATCAATGATGATATCGTTACTGGCATGCAGGTTGGTGATCCCTTTGTCAGAATCAACCATGGCCAGCGGCGGCTGCTTCTTGTACACTGCCTGGATGTCTGCCTCAATCTCGGCCTTTTTAGCCTCCGGCAGCTTGGCAATCTTCAGGTACAGGTCGCCCATACCCAGATCCGGGTTGATGCCCAACTCCTTGAAGGTAGCTGCATGCTTCTCAAAAACATCCTTGTAAAACACTTCAACAAAATGTCCGAACATGATTGGATCGGAGATCTTCATCATGGTGGCCTTCAGGTGGACCGAGAACAGCACCCCTTTGGCCTTGGCATCATCAATCTGTTCCTGAATGAACTTGCGCAGTGCCTTGGCGCTCAGGAAGGTGCCGTCAAACACCTCGCCTGCCTGCAGGGCCAGCTTTTCTTTCAGCACGGTGACTTTACCAGCCTTGTCAACAAACTCAATCTTGACATTGCCGGCTTTTTCCGTGGTGAAAGACTTTTCATTTGCATAGAAGTCTGAAGACTCCATCCAGGATACATGGGTCTTGGAATCAGCAGTCCAGGCACCCATCTTATGGGGATGCTTCTTGGCATACTCCTTGACCGCTTTTGCCGAACGACGGTCAGAGTTGCCTTCACGCAGCACCGGGTTCACGGCGGAACCAAGGCATTTGGCGTAGCGGGCATGCAGCTCTTTTTCCGCATCGGTCTTGGGCTCTTCAGGATAGTCAGGCAGCTTATAGCCCTGCTCCTGCAGCTCTTTTATGGCTGCTTTCAGCTGGGGGATCGAGGCACTAACGTTGGGCAGCTTGATGATGTTGGCCTCAGGCTTCTGGGTCAGCTCTCCCAGCTCGGCCAGATAATCCGGCATTCTTTGCTCAGGGGTCAGGTAATCAGGGAAGTTTGCGATAATACGGCCAGCAACGGAGATGTCGCGGGTTTCAACGACAACACCTGCCGCCTTGGTGAAGGCGTTAACGATCGGCAGCAGTGAGTAGGTTGCCAGTGCGGGAGCTTCATCAATCTTAGACCAGATAATCTTTGATTCAGTTGCCATGTTCTCTCCTTGGTTTGGTATATATGGAATTAAATATACTGATTGTAACTAGTTACAATCAGTATAGACAACGGCAGCAATAAATCGTGTATACAGTATGCAAAAGGGGTTTCAGTGTCAAGCAGAAATCACTTCAATCTGGAGTATGTATCTAAATAGTTCTGATGGGCAGTAAGCTATTTTATCATGGATAAAAAACGCATTTTGCTACATGCCGCGACGGTGCGCCTGTCTCCGTGCCTCCAACGCTTCTTCCCTGCTGAAGTTACGTGGAATCTTCAAACTCTGCCCGGGCCATAACTGATACGGATCTCTGATCTGGTCACGGTTTGCCCGATAAATTAAAGGCCAGAGCGCAACATCATTATACAGTTCAGGCCTGGCAGCGATCTGCGGCAGCGTCTCACCTCTACGGACCGTGTACATGGTAAGCTGCGCAACACGGCCTGCAGTGTCTCTCTCAGAATTATCACTGCCAACACGCTTCTGCAGATTCTTCTGGGCCTCGTGAAGTTCCTCCTGACGCCTTTGCTCAGCCTCCAGGCGTGCACGTTCCTCTTCCTCTCGCAGGGCCCTTTCTTCTATCATTCTTTGGCGAGCCTCTTCTTGCAGCCACACTTTATACTGTTGAAGCTCTTGTCTCAGAATAAGACCCTTCTGGTACGAAAGCTTGAACTGCTCATCGGCCTGTTCATCATCATCCTCTTCGGTCAACAGCAAATCGCCCCGTTGATATGTCTTGCTGACACTGGAAAAATCATCAGGGCGCAGTGTAGCCGCATCTTCACCTTGCAGCTGAAGCAAGGTTAACTGCGCCTTCATACGCCATACCGGGTCATGGCTGCCACAACCAGCCAGGACGGTCAAGAGAATCAGTAGTAGAAGGCGAGCAGCCGCGTACATTTAATTGAGTTTATACAACAGGCGCTGCTGATGGTGTGGCAAGACGTATGCCCAATTCACGCAACTGCTTGGTATCTACCGGCGATGGTGCCTCAGACATCAGACAGGTACCTTTCTGGGTCTTTGGGAATGCAATCACGTCACGGATTGATTCGGAACCGGTCAAAAGCATGATCAGACGATCCATGCCAAAGGCGATACCGCCATGGGGTGGCGTACCAAACTCCAAGGCATCCAGCAGGAAGCCGAACTTTGCTCGCTTATCCTCTTCAGAGTGCCCAAGCATCTTGAACATTAACGATTGGACATGCTCCTGATGGATACGGATCGAGCCGCCGCCGATCTCGTTACCATTCAGCACCAAGTCATATGCCTTGGCACGGCAACGACCGGGATCGGATTCAACATAGTCCACATCCTCATCCATCGGCGCGGTAAAGGGGTGGTGAACCGCACACCAGCGTTTGTCATCCTCATCCCATTCAAACAGGGGGAAGTCGGTAATCCAGACAAAACGGAAAACATTCGGATCCGTCAGTTTCATGATTGAGGCCAGCTGGTTACGCAGCTTGCCCAGGGAGTCATTGACCACCTTGGGTTTATCAGCCACAAACAGCAGCAGATCTCCCTCCTCAGCGGCAAAGGCCTCCTTCATGGCAGCTATTTCAGCTTCGTTGAAAAATTTAGTGATAGGAGACTGCCAGCCCTCAGCGGTTACTTTTACGTAAGCCATGCCTTTTGCGCCGTAAATGGAGACAAAGTTGGTCAGGTCGTCAATTTCCTTACGTGAGAAACCTGAGCACCCTTTAGCGTTAATACCCTTGATAATACCGCCATTAGCCGCAACATCAGCAAAGACCTTGAAACCGGAGTCCTTGACAATATCGGTCAGCTCGACCAGTTCCAGTCCAAATCGCAGATCAGGGTTGTCTACCCCAAAACGGCGAATCGCCTCCTGATAGGTCATTCGCTCAACCGGAAGCTGGACTTCAATGCCTTTGGCCTCTTTGAATACTCGAGCCATCAGACCTTCCATTACGGTGATAATGTCTTCACGATCGATAAAAGACATCTCACAATCAATCTGGGTAAACTCTGGCTGACGGTCAGCACGCAGATCCTCATCGCGGAAACAACGTACGATCTGAAAGTAACGATCAAAACCGGAAATCATAAGGATCTGTTTAAAGATCTGGGGGGACTGGGGCAGGGCATAAAACTGGCCCTGATTGATACGTGACGGCACCAGGAAGTCCCGTGCTCCCTCTGGAGTCGACTTGGTGAGGAAGGGCGTTTCCAACTCCAGAAAACCGTTTTCAGTCAGATACTGGCGTGTTAATTGCGCTACCTGGTGACGAAGAATCAGGTTCTGAGCCAACTGGGGACGGCGCATATCCAGATAGCGGTACTTGAGGCGGATATTTTCGTTGACTTCACTGTGTTCGTCCAGCATGAACGGCAGCGGTTTTGAGCGGTTCAGCAGCTTGCACTCGAGCACCTGAATCTCAACCTCGCCTGTCTTCATATTCGGGTTTACCGTCCCTTCCGGACGGGGAATCACTTTACCCTTAATGGCCAGCACAAACTCACTGCGTACCCCTTCTGCAACCTGATGAGCAACATCATTGACTTCCGGGTCAAACACGATCTGTGCAATCCCCTCGCGATCCCGCAAGTCGATAAAAATCAGGCCGCCGTGATCACGACGACGCAGAGCCCATCCCATCAAGATTACTTCACGTCCAATATCCTTGGCCGTCAGTTGGCCACAGTAATCAGAACGTTTCCAGCTTCCAAGTGTATCCATCTCCAAACCTCCGGTGAATTAGTTGATTAAACGCCCGATATTACGCCAGCGGACATTAAACTTGTACCATGGCCCATCAATTGACCAGTATTTGATAAACGCAAGCCCTTTTAACTGGTCACGGCGGACAAACTTCCAGAAACGACTGTCATAGGAGCGGTCACGATTGTCCCCCATCACAAAGTAGGAGCTTTCAGGCACCACTACCGGTCCAAATGTATCCCTGGGATTCTGCTCTTTGGGAATAATCTGCGATTCCTTGTGTACAGCCTGAGGCGTTTCATACAGCTTGCCATTGACATAAATCTTTTTATCTTTGCCTTCCACTACATCTCCGGGAACACCGACTATCCGCTTGATAAAGTCTTTGCGCGGGTCTTCAGGATATTCGAATACGACAACATCACCACGCTGAGGATCTCGCAACTTGATGACCTGCGTGTCAGTAAAGGGAATTTTTGTACCGTAGATAAACTTGTTCACCAGCAAATGGTCGCCAATCAGCAGCGTGTCCTCCATTGAGCCGGAGGGGATCTTGAATGCCTGCACCATGTAGGTCCTGATCACCAGGGCCAGCAGCACGGCAATCACTATTGATTCGGCATACTCGCGCCAGAGGCTTTTCTTTTTTACCTCTTCAACTTGCGTTGCTTCATTAAAATCAGCCATGCAATCCCTTCCCTATTTATCATCAACCTTCAGGATCGCTAGAAAGGCCTCCTGAGGCAGTTCAACATTTCCAACATTTTTCATCCGCTTTTTACCTTCCTTCTGCTTCTCCAGCAACTTTCGTTTACGTGTGATGTCACCACCGTAGCACTTGGCCAGAACGTCCTTACGCAACGCCTTGACCGTCTCACGGGCAATGATCTTGTTGCCGATGGCTGCCTGGATCGCAACCTCAAACATCTGGCGCGGAATCAACTCCTTCATCTTGGATACCAGATCCCGGCCACGATAATACGATTTGTCACGATGCACGATCAACGACAGGGCATCCACTACATCACCGTTAATCATCACGTTCATCCGTACCAGGTCACTCTGACGGAAATCAAGATGTTCATAATCCAGCGATGCGTACCCCTTGGTAATCGATTTGAGGCGGTCATAGAAATCCAATACAATCTCGTTCAACGGCAGTTCATAGACGATCATCACCCGCGTAGTGGTCAGGTATTTGATCTCACGCTGCACACCACGTTTTTCTTCGCACAGGGCCAGCACACCGCCAACAAAATCATTGGGCACATGGATATGGGCTAAAATAAAAGGCTCCTCCATATACTCGATATGTTGGGGCTCCGGCATCCGCGCTGCAGACTCAATCTCAATCATGCTGCCGTCAGTACGGTGCACCTTATAAACAACGGTCGGTGCAGTGGTGATCAGATCCAGGCCAAACTCACGCTCAAGCCGTTCCTGAATGATCTCCATATGTAAAAGCCCCAGAAATCCGCAACGGAAACCAAAGCCAAGCGCAACCGAGGTCTCCGGTTCAAAGGAAAAGGACGAATCATTCAGCTTCAACTTGGCCAGAGCGTCACGCAACTGTTCATATTGTGAAGTATCAATCGGGTAAAGCCCCGAAAACACCATTGGCTTAACCTCTTTGAAACCACCCAGCATACTGTCACACTGACGATGCAGCAGGGTCACCGTGTCACCGACCTTGGCATCAGCAACATCCTTGATACCGGCAATGACAAAGCCGACTTCCCCTGCGGTAAGTTGCGACACTTCAACCATCACCGGAGCGAAGACACCAACCTTCAACGCCTCATAGGAACGATTGGTTGACATCAATTGGATCTTGTCACCCTTTTTCAGGGAACCCTCGAACAGACGCACCAGAATAATAACCCCTTGGTACTGGTCATACCAAGAATCAAAGAGTAACGCCTTAAGTGGTGCCGCAGAATCCCCTTGAGGCGCAGGGATCTTTTTGACAATCTCCTCCAGGATCTCACGGGTGCCGATCCCCTCTTTGGCAGAAGCCAGGACAGCATCATGGGCGTCAATCCCGATGATTTCTTCAATCTCATGCTTGACCCGCTCCGGTTCAGCTGCAGGTAAATCGATCTTGTTCAGGACCGGAAACACCTCAAGATCATTGTCCAGCGCAAGGTATACGTTTGCAAGGGTCTGGGCCTCAACCCCCTGGGAGGCATCAACCACCAGCAAACCACCTTCACAGGCAGCAAGTGAACGCGAGACTTCATAGGTAAAGTCAACATGTCCAGGCGTATCAATCAGATTGAGAATATAAGTATTCCCATCGTTTGCCGCATAATTCAGACGCACCGTCTGAGCCTTGATGGTAATCCCCCGCTCACGCTCAAGGTCCATCTTATCCAGAAACTGGTCCTGCATCTCACGGGCAGTAAGGGCTCCGGTATACTCAAGAAGACGGTCGGCAAGGGTCGACTTACCGTGGTCAATGTGGGCAATGATCGAAAAATTACGAATCTTACTGATATCCATGAACTCTCGCAAAACTAAGATAATACAAATCGAACGAGAAAGAATAATGAACAAGCGCACGAATGTAAAGTAGAAAGAGACCTCAAAAAGAAAACGGGTCCCCTCGTCACTACGAAGGAACCCGTTCATA
The DNA here is from genome assembly GCA_964582605.1 of uncultured Geobacter sp. Lineage (GTDB taxonomy): Bacteria > Desulfobacterota > Desulfuromonadia > Geobacterales > Pseudopelobacteraceae > Trichlorobacter. The sequence goes on from CAZOTC010000104.1 coordinate 8,960, forward strand.
TACTGTTGGTGCCGAAGACGAGACTCGAACTCGTACAGGCTGTCGCCCGCCACCCCCTCAA
>CAZOTC010000105.1:0-9009 GCA_964582605.1 uncultured Geobacter sp.
TTGAAGTTTTCAGGGTGGTTTGTCGTCAACGGGGCGAGGAGCAGGCGCTTCAAGCTGCAGCATTGATGCAGCACGGTAAGATAATTGAACTTTCAAGTTCGCTCGCCCTGTATGCTGCTAAACTGAGCATCGAGTTACAACTGCCGATGGCGGACAGCATCATCCTGGCAACAGCCCGACTTAATGAGGCCACGCTATGGACACAGGATAAGGACTTTGAGGGAATCGACGGTGTGTGTTACTTCCTCAAAGGCTAAAAATCAACCAGCCAGCGCTCACCCTCTTTTCTGACAACCAGATTGGCAGGCGGCAGTTTTTTAACTCGCGCTATCAGTTCGTCAGCCTTCTTTCCGATTAGCAACGTCGGCTGAAATCCAACCTCTTTGTGCAGGATATTAACCGGTAACAGTTCCGCAGTCCGCTTGTCACCATCAAAAATGAGCCGTAGCAACAGGGTCCGATCGGCAATCCTGCTCTTGTGGGCAAAACTGAAGTTCCCCAGGCTGTAACAGATAATCCCCCGCTTGTAGCGTTCAATCCCCTGCAGAATGTGAGGATGGTGGCCGATCACCGCATCAGCCCCGCTATCAATCATCATCCGGGCCAGGCGGGGCTGATACTCCCGCAGCCGGGTTGAGCCCTCTTCGCCCCAATGGGCCGTCACAATCACGATCGCCGCCTGTTTACGGGCGACAGCAATATCGTCCTTGACCATCTTTTCAATAAGAGGTGCGGTACCGGCCCGTTTTTCACCGGCCCAGAACTCCTGCGGCAGGGTTAGCGAATAGCCCAGCAGAGCCACCCTGGTGCCGCGGATATCGTAGATCATCGCCTTGCGGGCTGCTGCCAGATTTTCGCCAGCGCCGACGTGACCGATCCCGGCCTTATCCAGTAGCTGCACGGTATCCAGCATCCCCTGCGGGCCGTAGTCCATGCTGTGGTTATTGGCCAGGGTCACGGTGGTGATACCGGCCTTTTTCAAGGCAGCCACAGCCGGCGGTTTAACCCTGAAACGGTACTTCTTATCGGTAAACTCTTTACCACGGCTGGTTAACGGCGCCTCAAGGTTAACCAGCGTGATATCCCCCTTTTTCAACTCCGGTGCAATGCGGGCAAAGGGATGATAATAGCCATCCTGCGCCATCTGTTGTTCCCAGCGTCCGCCCAGCATGACATCACCGGCAGCCTGGATCACCACCGCTCCGGCAGATGCCGGCAAAGCAGATGCAAGGGCAGCAAGAAGACAGAAGACAGAGAGAAACCAGCCTGTTTTGCGTTGACGGTAGCGGTCCATAAGTGCTAGATAGTACACCTTCAATCTGACAGAACCAAAGGAATTTCCTATGCTTGACATGAAATTTATCCGAGACAACCTTGACCAGGCTGAAGCTGCTCTTGCCACCAGAGGCGGTAACCTTTCACTGGCAGGCTTTCGTGAACTGGACGTCAAACGCCGCAGTCTGCTGACTGAGAGCGAGACACTCAAGGCCCTTAAAAACAGCACGTCCGAAGAAATTGCCAAGGTTAAGGACAAAAGTACGGTTAAGGATAAGATTGCTGAAATGAAAGAGGTTTCATCAAAGATCAAGACGCTTGATGACGAGCTAAAGATCGTTGAGGAGGGATTCAACAACCTGTTGATGACGATCCCCAACCTGCCGCATCCCTCCACACCGGTCGGAAAATCGGAGGAGGATAACGTTGTTGTGCGCAGCTGGGGCACCCCTCCGGTCTTTTCGTTTGAGCCGCAAGCACACTGGGATATCGGCGAGGCACTGGGGATTCTCGACTTTGAACGGGCGGCAAAAATCACCGGCGCCCGTTTCTGCCTCTCCAAAGGGGCCGGTGCGCGGCTGGAACGGGCGCTGATCAGCTTCATGCTGGATCTGCATACCACCGAGCACGGCTACACCGAGGTACTGCCTCCCTTTATGGTCAATCGGGCCAGCATGACCGGCACCGGCCAGCTGCCCAAATTTGAGGAAGACCTGTTCCGGCTGATTGATCCCGATTTTCTGCTGATCCCGACCGCCGAGGTACCGGTTACCAACATCCATCGCGACGAAATTCTAAAGAGGTCGGACCTGCCGATCAGCTATACCGCCTTCACCCCCTGTTTTCGGCGTGAGGCAGGCTCCCACGGCAAGGACACCCGCGGTCTGATCCGCCAGCACCAGTTCAACAAGGTGGAACTGGTCAAATTTGTCCATCCGGACGAGTCCCAGGCTGAGCTGGAAAAACTGACGGCCCATGCAGAAAAAGTCCTGCAGCTGCTGGAGCTGCCCTACCGGGTGCTGGCACTCTGCACAGGCGATATCGGCTTTTCCTCCTGCAAGACCTATGACCTCGAAGTCTGGCTGCCGGGCCAGGGACTGTACCGCGAGATATCATCCTGCAGCAGCTTTGGTGATTTTCAGGCCCGCCGGGCGGCAATCCGCTTCCGCGAAGAAGAGAAAAGCAAACCGGAATTCGTCCACACCCTGAACGGCTCCGGTCTGGCCGTGGGCCGCACCCTGGTGGCGATCCTGGAAAACTACCAACAGGCCGACGGTTCAGTAATCGTACCTGCAGTACTGCGCCCTTACATGGGGGGGATGGAACGGATTACAAAATAGGGGCTTGAGCTTCTACCCCAAAGTATGCTAGAAAACATGTCTCTTCCACGGAGGGGTTGCCGAGTGGTTTAAGGCACCGGTCTTGAAAACCGGCGACGCGCAAGTGTCCGTGAGTTCGAATCTCACCCCCTCCGCCATTTGACCTTAAAAGCCCCCGGTTCTTACTGATCCGGGGGCTTTTTCTTAGAGATCGTCTCCTGTTCACCAGTCGAAAGGAAAACGACCATGCCCGAACAGACCTCGCCCCACGCACCTGCTGGAGTACTCCAAGCCATCTTCAGTCTTCCGGTTATCGTTGCCGCACTGGGTTACTTTGTGGACATCTATGATCTGGTACTGTTCAGCATTGTCCGTGTACCAAGCCTGAAGGCGCTGGGGCTGTCCGGCAAGGACCTGGTGGATCAGGGGGTCTTTCTGCTGAACATGCAGATGATCGGCATGCTGTTGGGTGGTATCCTCTGGGGCGTCCTCGGTGACCGCAAGGGACGGCTCAAGATCATGTTCGGCTCCATTTTCCTCTACTCGGTTGCCAACCTTGCCAACGGCATGGTTGACTCCATAGAGGCCTATGCCGTGTTACGATTTATTGCCGGAGTCGGTCTGGCCGGAGAGTTGGGGGCCGGTATCACGCTGGTCAGCGAGGTGCTGCACAAATCGGTACGGGGCTACGGCACCATGATTGTGGCATCGGTCGGTGTTTCAGGTGCAATTCTGGCCAATTTCATCGCCAAGACCTTTGACTGGCGCACCGCTTTCTACATCGGCGGCATATTGGGGCTCTGTCTGCTTGCCCTGCGTTTCGGGGTGGTGGAATCCGGTATGTTCAACACCATGAAAGAACGGGAGCAGGTCAGCAAGGGCAACTTTCTCTCGCTCTTCACCAGCCGGGACCGTTTTGGCCGTTTTCTGCATGCCATCCTGATCGGCCTGCCTTCCTGGTTCGTGGTAGGGGTCCTGATCACCTTTTCACCTGAATTTGCCAAAATGATGGGGGTAGTTGGGGTTGTATCGGCCGGTAATGCCGTGATGTACTGCTATCTGGGGCTGGTGGCGGGGGACCTGGCCAGCGGGATTCTCAGCCAACTGCTGCAGAGCCGCAAAAAGGTAGTACTGCTGTTTTTGATCATCACCGTAGTGGCGGTAGCGGTCTATTTTATGGCCGGCGGCGTCAGTGCCGAAGCCTTTTACGCTATATGCGGCCTGCTGGGTTTTGGCATCGGTTACTGGGCCATCTTCGTCACTATCGCTGCTGAGCAGTTCGGCACCAACCTGCGGGCCACGGTTGCCACCTCGGTCCCCAATTTCGTACGGGGCATGACCGTACCGATTACCATGCTGTTCCTCTACTTCCGCAACCTTTTCGGCCTGCAGCAGGGGGCAATCATTGTCGGCTGCCTGACCCTGGCCATCTCTCTCTTTTCACTCTGGCGCCTGCAGGAGACCTTCCACAAGGATCTGGACTATTTTGAGGAGTTTCCCTGATCTTTCAGCCTGATACCGTCATCAGCCATGCAGATCAGTCCTTCACGGTACAGACCGCCAACCGCCTTTTTAAAGCTCTTTTTGCTCAATTTCAGCAGTCCGGAGATCATTTCCGGGCTGCTTTTGTCATGCAGGGGCAGAAAGCCGTCAGCAGATGCGGCCAGCGCAGACAAGACCAGATCACGATCTGATTGGGCCTCCTGAGCGCCCCCTTTACGCAGGGTAATATCAATCTTCCCGCCCTCCCGGATTTTTTTCACATACCCGCGCAGGTGTTCACCTGCCTTGGGTCCGGCATACAGCTCATTGCGGAACAGCATCCCGGCGTAGCGGTTATTGACAACCACCTTGGCACCCAGATCGGTGTAGGCATAAATGAACAGAACCACCGCATCTCCTTCAGCAAGAGAACCGTCAGCAGGTTGCAGAAAGCGATCAAGTTTTGCAGTAGCAGCAATCCTGCCGCTGCTGTCCTGGTAGATCCGTACCAGGACCTGTTCCCCCTTCTTGACCGGTGCAAGCTGTTCTCCAAAGGGAAGCAGCAGGTCCTTATCAAGCCCCCAGTCAAGGAAAGAGCCGATTTTTGCATTGGTGTCCTTTACGCTCAGCACAGCGAACTCACCAACCACGGCAAACGGCTTCTGCACCGTTGCCACCGGCCGATCTTCCGAATCAAGGTAGACAAACACCTCAAGCTCGGTTCCGATAGCCGCACCTTCAGGAACAAACTTGCCCGGCAACAGGATATCGCCTTCATCTGAGGCCAAAAACGCGCCTGAAGGGGTGATTCTGGCTATTTTCAAACTACAGTACTGACCGGCAAGCTTCATAACGAGTCTCTCATTTCTTTGTCTGCAAACCACGAACAGCCTGAGCAATATCCTTTGACAGGGCAGCCACGGCCTTGCTGTAGCCGGCAACCATGGCTTCATAGTCTGTGGCGCCGGCCTGTTCGGTAATTTTGGAGTGCCCTCTTACCGGCTTGCCCTCTTTTACACCACGGATGCTCCAGAGCGCCTCCACACGAACGGTAGCCCCTGTTGATTCAAAGCGCTGGATATCCACAAATATCCGATAATCAGGATTATAGGCAGCATGTTGGGGATAGTAGGAGACCTGATCCAGGCCAAGCAGACGGGAGATATTTTCCGCCAGTGACCGGGCTACTGCACTCTTGAGCGGTTCAGCCCAGCGGCTGGCCTCAAGGATGGTTACTTTAGAGCCGGACTCTGTCACCACCAGTTGCGGCCGGTCCACCAGTTCCGGCAGAGTGACGGAAGCAATGGCAACAGAGGGAACCGCACCTGACAGTTTCGAAAGCTCAGTAACAGGCACAGTCGGAGTCAGTGTGTAAAATGTTGTCTGAGGAGAACGGCCACAGCCTGCTGTTGACAGTGTGAGCAGCATCACAGCTGCTATCCAGCTGGTTACTCCTCGAAAATATGCTCCACGTCTTTGTGTCTCCGCGTGCATTGCCCGTTGATGTTTTCTCATTTTGCATCTCCCTGCTTGCCTTGAATCAACGCTTCAGGATTTCGTTCCAGATATTCGCTCAGCGTTCTTAACGACTGGGCAGCCCGACCAAGTTCACGCAGGGTATCACGCAGATCAACCTGCAACGGCGAATCTGACGACATACTTGTTTTTATCTCTCCCAAGGCCTTGTTTGCACCATCCAGCGCCTTGCGCACATCTCCCATAACCAAACGTGCCTCCGGCACAACCGTGGTGTCCAGATTTTTCATCAAGCTATCAGCGCTTTTCAATGTCGTATCAAGGGTTTGTACGGTCTTGCGCAGATCGCCTGCCAGCTCTTGCAGCGGCAGTTTTTCCAGTTTCTGAACAATCTGCATCAGCGAGGTCTGCAGCTGAGCCATACTGCCGCCGATGGTGGGCAGCTCCGGCAGGCTCTTGCTCCAGTTGATTTTTGCCGGTTCCGCGTCAGGGAAGTAATCAAGGGCAACATAGAGCTGGCCGGTCAACAGACTACCACTCTTCAGTTGAGCCCGAAATCCCTGTTTAACCATGGCATCCAGCATGCTGCGGGAATCAAGCGGTTTACCCTTGTCTGTTGCAGCACGGGATCGATTTCTCAGCCGTTCCGGGTAGAAGCGGATGGTAACCGCCATAACGACTTTTTTGCTGTTTCTGTCAACTTCTGCGGCGATCTTGGTCACTTCGCCGATCGTCAGGCCACGCAGATCCACTGGAGCCCCTACGGTCAGACCGCGTACCGACTCACTGAAAACCAGACGGTAGTTTTCAACGACCGTATCTGGACGTTTCAAGGCCTCGTCCATATTGGCAAACAGCATAAAGTTGTGGTTTTGTGCTGCCTGGGGCAGTTCTTCATCATGATCCGGCGTCTGGAAGGCGATCCCCCCCATCAGCAGCGACAGGGCCGACTCGGTATTGATTCTCAGGCCATTGGCATCCAGCTTCATATCGATACCGCTGGCATGCCAGAATTGACTGTTTCTCTTGATAAATTTGTCATAGGGAGCACGCACGAAGATCTTCAGGGTGATGTACTCGCCATCCTCTTCCAACTCGGAAGAGACCACTTCACCAACCTGCAGGTGGCGAAACAGTACCGGAGAGCCGATACTCAGTGAGCCGATATCAACGGCATGCAGTACATACTGCCTCCCCGGAACATCCATGGTAACCGCAGGGGGAGTCTCAAGTCCGGAAAAGGCAAGCCTGTCTTCCTGAGAACTGCCGACGTCCATGCCGATATAGGTGCCGGCCGTCAGGGTTCCCAGACCGGAAATGCTGCTGCCGGTTATCCTGGCACGCACCACCCAGAAACGGGTATCAGCCTTCAGAAAGGCCTCTGCCTCTTTGGCCATATCCGCAGTAACCAGGATACTGGATCGATCCTTGGCAATGGTGACCGACCTGACCAGACCGATCTGGACATCCTTGTACTTGATCTTGGTCTTGCCGGCTTCTATCCCGTCGCCACTTTTAAAGCTGATCGTGATGACCGGCCCCTTTTCCATCCAAGCCCGTACCGCCAGAGAAAGCCCTATGATCAGAGCCACAAGCGGAATCAGCCAGATCAGCTGCGAGGAGCGGCGACGACGACGATCAATGATTGCCTCCGGAATCTCCACAGCTGGTGCCGGGTCCGGTTTATTAACAGTCTCACTCATGTAGATCTCTCTTTTCGTAACGGATCCCACATCAGACGCGGGTCAAACTCCATGGCGGCAAACATGGTCAGCACAACAACCGCCCCAAAGGCGATGGCAGCAGGGCCTGCCTTGACAATCGCAAGGGTCTGGATCTGCACCAGGGCAGCCAGCAGCGTCACGACAAACACATCCAGCATAGACCAGCGCCCCACCTGCTCTACCACCCGATACAACAGCACCCGGTGCTTGATCCCCCAGGTAGAGCCGCGCCGCACCGACAGCAACAGCAACGTCAGGACCAGCAGTTTGAAGAGCGGCACCAGAATACTGGCGATAAACACAATCACGGCAATCCCCTGGTTCCCGCTCTGCCAGAGATAGATCACCCCGCTCAGGATGGTGTCGGTGCGATAGCTGATCAGGGTTCCGGTCTCCATCATGATCATCAGGTTTGCCGGAAGATACAGGATATACGAAGCGATCAGCAGTGCCCAGCAACGTTGCAGACTGTCCGGCCGCCGACTGTGGAGCCGGGCCATACAACGGGGGCAACGCGCCTCCTGCTGCCCCTGATGGAGCCTGGAAACCAGTCCACAGACATGGCAGGAGCAGAATCCCAGCTCTGCAGCTGATGCACCGGGCCAGTTCATCAGTCAATCACTCCGTCACGATCTTTATCCAGATGCAGCCAGATATCACGTGGGTTGAACGATGATGCCAGGGCAGCCAGCAACAGGGTTAAACCGCCAAAGGACCAGAGAGCCACACCGGGAATGATTTTGAAATCCTGCACCAGCTTAACCAGTGAAACCAGAATGCCCAGCATGAACACCTCAACCATCCCCCACGGTTTGATGGTCTGTAACAGCCGCATGACCATGGCAACCCCGACCGGCACCCGCCCCAGGTAGAGCGGGACCAGCAGATACAGCATAATGGAAAGCTCCAGTGCAGGAACCAGGACGGCCGTCACACAGGTAAGGCTTGCCACCAGATGCATCTCCTGCTTCCACAGGTCGTGGACCGCCTGCAGAAGCGTAACCGCATTACCGTTACCCTGCAGATTAATCCCGAGAATGGGGAAGGCATTGGCAAGCAGGAACAGGACTGCAGAACCGATCGTCAGGGCAAGACTACGGTTGATGCTATCCGGAAGGTTACGGTACAGTGTCGTTCCGCAGCAGGGGCAACAGGCGGCCTTACCGGGAGGAACGGCTATTTCCTGCAGCAGCAGATCACATTCGTGACAGGCTATCAGTGGTCTCTGGTCTGTTTTCATCGCGTAAAACTATAAATCAAGACGCAGGAAAGTCAATCAGAGGCAGCAGCGCTCCCGGTAATTTCTACGGCTTTTTTGTGGCATGAAGGCCTGGAGTAATGCTATAGTGCCGCCGTTTTCAAATCTGTGAGGTAAGCAACTATGAACAATCGATTTCTTGATGCCTGCTGGGGCAAACCGGTTGACCGCACCCCGGTCTGGCTGATGCGCCAGGCCGGACGTTATCTGCCCGAGTATATGGCGGTCCGCTCCAAGTGTACGTTTCTTGAACTGTGCAAAACCCCGGAACTGGCTGCCGAGGTCACTATTCAGCCGGTGGATATTCTGGGGGTGGATGCAGCCATCCTTTTCTCCGACATCCTGACCCCGGTGGAGCCGATGGGGCTGAAGCTTGACTTTGTGCCGGGACCGGTCTTTGAAAATCCGGTTCGGACCATGGCGGATGTGGAGCGGCTCCGCATACCGGACCCTGAGGCGGATGTTGCCTATGTCA
>CAZOTC010000106.1:0-8983 GCA_964582605.1 uncultured Geobacter sp.
AGGCCCACGAGGCGTTCTACATCCCGGTGGGGCACCGTTATCTGGGGATGCCGGATCAACTGCCTCGAGAGACGGTACTGAACCGCCTGCGTCCAGCCTTTGGCAACCCGGCCATCCGCAAGGTGGGCCAGAACCTGAAGTTTGACCTACAGATACTGGCCACTGCCGGGCTGGAGGTCCAGGGCAGCTGGTGCGACACCATGCTCTGTTCCTACCTGCTGAACCCCTCCCGCGGTGGCCACGGCCTGGATGCCCTGGCACAGGAGCACCTGAATCACAAGATGGTTTCCTATGACGAGGTGACCGGTAGTGGTAAGAACCGGATCTGCTTCAGCGAGGTGGAGGTTGAGAAGGCCACCCGCTACGCGGCTGAGGATGCCGATGCCACCTGGCTGCTGCATGAAAAACTGCTGCCGATGCTGAAACAACAAGGGCTGGAGAAGCTGCTGTTTGAGCTGGAGATGCCGCTGATGGAGATCATGACCCGGATGGAACAGCATGGCGTGCTGCTGGATCTGGCCTATCTGGCTGAACTGGGTAACGGTTTTGGCCAGCGGATGCAGGAGCTGGAAAAGCGGATCATTGAGCTGGCAGGCGGTCCGTTTAACCTCAACTCTCCCAAACAGCTGGAAGAGGTGCTGTTTGAGCGGCTGGGCCTGCAGGCAGGCAAGAAGACCAAGGGCAAGACCGGCCGTTCCACTGACAATGAGGTGCTGACCGGCCTGGCAGAGGAACATGAGATTGCCCGGTGGCTTTTGGATTACCGCGGGTTGGCCAAACTGAAGTCCACCTATACCGATGCCTTGGCCAAGCTGACCGACAGCCATGGCCGTGTCCACACCTCCTACAATCAGGCGGTAACTGCCACTGGACGCCTTTCTTCTTCAGAGCCGAACCTGCAGAACATCCCGATCCGTACTGACGAAGGCCGCCGGATCCGCGAGGCGTTTATCGCCCCGACAGGTAGCTGTATTCTGGCAGCGGACTATTCCCAGATCGAGTTGCGGGTACTGGCCCACCTCTCACAAGATCCGGTCTTCTGTGATGCCTTTAAGCACGATGAGGATATCCATACCCGTACTGCCAGTGAGGTGTTTGGCCTGTTCCCGGAGATGGTTACCTCTGAGATGCGGCGTCAGGCCAAGACCATCAATTTTGGCATCATCTACGGTCAGGGGGCGTTTTCTCTGGCCAAACAGCTGGGGGTTGCCCGCACTGTGGCCGAGAAATTTATTGCTGCCTATAAAGAGCGCCACAGCGGGGCGATTGCCTTTCTTGATTCCTGCATCGCCAGCGCAAAAGAGACAGGATATGTCACAACCATTTTGGGGCGTAAACTGCCGATAGCCGATATCACCAGTTCCAACGGCAACCTGCGTTCCTTTGCGGAACGTAACGCCATCAACTACCCGATCCAGGGTTCGGCAGCAGATATCATCAAACAGGCCATGCTGGGGGTGGATCGTGCCATCCGTGCCGAAGGGCTGCAAAGCCGCCTGATCATGCAGGTGCATGATGAACTGGTCTTTGAGGTGCTGGAGACTGAACTGGAACAGATGCGGGAACTGGTGAACCGGGAGATGTCGCAGGCGGTAGCCTTAAAGGTGCCGTTGAAGGTAGATATACAGTGGGGAAAAAACTGGAGTGAAGCGCATTAACCATGAAATCCGAGCAGTGTCGGGCCATTATCCTTTCAACCCTCAACTACGGCGAGAGCGACCGGATTGTCTCGCTCTTTACGCTTGAGCATGGCCGTCTGCGCGGCTTTGCCAAATCCGCACGGGCCAGCCGCAAACGGTTTGGCGGCCTGCTTGAACCGGTCAATCGCCTTGAGCTGTTGCTTTCCTTGAAAGAAGAAGGATTAAGCAGAATTGATCGGGTTGAACAGGCAAGCTGCTACCCCGGACTGCGTGAACAACTTGAATCTCTTGCCCTGGCATTGTATGCTTGCGAACTTGTTGAAGCACTGACTCCGGAAGGGCATCCGCTGCCTCGGCTGTACCGCCTGCTGGCCTCACTGCTGGAACAGCTTTCCCATAGCAAAGGCACCAGGTCATACCGTCATTTTTTCGAGATTAACCTGCTGAATATCCTGGGGTACCGTCCTGTGCTGGATCAGACAGCCCTTAAACCGTTGCGTGACTGCCTGAATACGGGAAGCTTTGACAAGGTCTGTTTTTCAGACAACGAGCTGGATGCTGCAGCGTTCCTGCTGGAACGTGAAATTGCGGGACATTGTTCCAGGCCCCTGAAAAGCCGGACTTTTCTTGACGCCATGAACTGAAGAAAGATTGGTATGCAAAACATCACCCGACTTGCTGTAGTAATGACGTTTGCCTTGTCCAGCTTGGCCTTTGCCTTTCAGACAGCGGCATCTCCCGGCTTTGACCTTGATCTGAAAGATCTGAAGAAACCGTCTTCACCTCCGGCAGTTGCAAAAAAATCAACTGCTGCAACGTCTCAAAAGAAGCCGTCTGCAGCTGTCCGGCAGGTAACAGCAACACAACCACCCAAAAGACAAACCGCTCTAAAGCCTAAAACTGCTCCGGCTGTTACCCCAGCAGCAGCTACAGCATCAGTCGATCCGGTGCCGTCAGAACTGACCCTGGTCGGCGGCGATGCCTGCCGGCTGGCAGAACGGATGGCAGTTGCCGTGGCTCGTTCAGCGCCTGCCGAACAACTACTTTTTAGTCTGAACCTTAAACCTGTAGCTGCAGTACAGTACAACAATCTTTCCCTGCTCATTTCCTGCGGCATCTCAGCGGCAGAAGCGTATACCTATGGACGTCTGCTCGAAGAACACCAGGTCCAGCTGGTTAATATCTCGGGAAATGAATCGGTTGGCCAAGTGGCGCGCAGTATTATTGATGCCCTTGCACTCTCCTACCAGCTTACAGGAGACAGATCAGGGTCCGGAACCGCCCTCGTTTATCTTTTTCCTGCAGACAATGAGCGCAAAAGACCTCTCAGGCTTATCATACAGCCGTAGCCATGTTAACGCAGTCGCCCCCGTGCATTGCCGTATTGGAAGAAAGCGATCAGTTTAAACTCATCTTTTGTGTAACTCTTAGGCAAAGGACCTAAGCCTCCCCCAGTCTGTATTATTCTTAAAATTCTAAGCACCTCATAATCGAGTACAGGTTTTCCAGAACCGTTCAAAAGCTCATAATTTGTGATAACACCAGAACGATTAAACGTTATTTTCATAGCAACGACGCCTTCATCTCCCTTCAAAACAGCTTCTTCAGGATAACGCCAGACACCATAAACCCGATCTTCGAATCGTTTTAACAATGATCCAAGCTGAAAGTCATCTGTGTTTAAGAATCCTGTGTCACCTTTAGCAATTTCGTCAGCAAATTTACGGCGATAGCTTTCCTCTAAACGGGCCATCCTGCTGGCGCTGGGCATCAGATCCGGTTTTGATTTCACACCACTATCGCCACTGCCTGCCTGTTGTTGCGGCTTGCGGCGCAGCAATTCACTAACAGAGCTGCCCGTTTCCGCCGGTTTGGCAGGAGGTGCAACAGCACCGGGACGGCCGGGCTGCGCTGAAGGCTTGACTCCGGCTGATTGTCGAGGCGTTGAGGGTTGAGGAACAGAAGGGGTAACAGGCGGAGGAGCTGTTTCTTTGGCGACGCGGCGACGTTGGTCAGAGGGGCGCACCTGTTCAGGCTGCATCGGTTCAGGGGACTTCAGCTCAGACATATCCTGCAGGTCAATAAAGGTGGGCTCTAAAATCTGCTTCTTCTGATCCTTGGGCCAATAATACAGCGCAGCAAATCCGGCCAGATGCAGCAGAACTGAAAACAGCAACAGGTACAAAAAACGCTTTTCTACGTAGGTATCTGATGACAACCCGTTGGCCAGAGTCTTATCCTCCTGAAAACCGGAGAGGGGATGCTGATTGGCATCCCCTCTCGTTGTTTCATCTCTCCGCTCTGCCGTTGGCCTCAAAGGTCCTCTGGCGAGTTCCTCCATAGTTGGGTCTCAATATACCGCTTCAGGCAATTCCCGCACAACTCTCGGGCAGCTCACCACGGCAGGGAACGATCCCCGTTTCAACAAGTATTCCGCCCGGGCGCTACAGGTTACAACGGGCAGAGTAGAGAGCAAGTGGTTACGGTTTTATCCTAGACCCAGCAGACATTTTTTTCAAGCGCTTTATGCACAAGAGCCAAGGTAGTTCTGCAAACGCTTCAAATCAGCCATCAACGCCTCAAACCCGGGAAAGGTAAGGGATTGCGGGCCGTCAGACAGTGCTTTTTCCGGCTCCGGGTGCACTTCTACCAACACCCCGTGGGCACCGGCCACCAAGGCCGCTTTGGACATGGGGTTTACCAGACTGCGCTTGCCGGTAGCATGGGAGGGATCTACCATGACCGGCAGGTGGGTGATCTCCTTGACCAGCGGCACCATTGCCAGATCAAGGGTGTTGCGGGTGGCGGTCTCAAAGGTACGGATACCCCGCTCACAGAGGATAACCTGCTCATTCCCTTCAGCCAGGATATATTCGGCGGCCGCCAGAAACTCTTCAATAGTAGCACTCATACCACGCTTCAGCAGGATCGGCTTTCTGATCTTGCCCAGCTCCCGCAACAGGTCAAAATTCTGCATGTTGCGGGCACCGACCTGTAGCAGGTCAGCATACTCCGCCACAAGACCAACGTTGTCCGGGCTCATCACCTCAGTAACAATCGGCAGTCCGGTGGCCTCACGGGCCTTGGCCAACAGCTTCAAGCCTTCTTCCCGTAACCCCTGAAAGGTGTGAGGGCCTGTACGGGGCTTGAATGCCCCCCCGCGCAGCAGATCTGCCCCGGTCTGTTTGACAAAACGGGCCGTTTTCAGAATCTGCTCTTCCGACTCCACCGCACAGGGGCCGCCCACCACCACCGGGCGCTGCCCTTCGCCGATCTTGACTCCGGCAACGTCAACAATCGTATTTTCAGGATGGAAGTCACGGGACACCAGCTTGTACGGCTTGGAGACATGGATTGCCTGCTGAACCCCTGGCAGGTCGCGGATCTTGGTGTCATCCACATAGCCCTTGTTGCCCAGCACACCGATGGCGGTACGTTCACCGCCCGGAATCGGCGCTGCGGTAAATCCCATCTCACTGACCGTTGCAATGACTTTATCTATATCTGCCTGGCCGGCGTTGTGGTTCATTACGATAAGCATCTTAATCTCCCTCAATCCCCCTTTGCAAAGGAGGAGGCTATGTTTGACGTGTGGCCAACTGTTGTAACCGCTCCATATTTAAAACCGTTACCTTGCGACCGTCCAGCTCAATAATCCCCTCCTCTTTCAGTTTGCGAAAGGTTCGGGATATGGTCTCTCCGGCAGTGCCCAACTGGGCTGCCAGTTCCCCCTTCTTGATCCCCAGCTCGAGGTAGGTGATGCCCCCATAACTGGTGGACTTCTCTGCTGCCCGCTTGATCAGAAATGATGCCAGCCGGGACGCGACATCAGCAAAGGTCAACTCTTCTATCTGACGGGCAAAGCGACGCAGCGAAAGTGATAGTGACACCACCAGATTAAGAGCAAACTGTGGATTTTTCTCCATCAGATTCATAAAACCCTGCCGGGGCAGAAACAATGCCTCACCCGCCTCAAGGGCACGGGATTCAGCGGGATACCGCCCATCGCCGAAAAAGGCAGCCTCCGCAAAGGTCTCGCCTGGCCGTACAAAATGCAGCACCTTTTCCCGACCGTCTGATGAAACCCGACACAGCTTCAGATGGCCTGATACCAGCAGGTAAAAGCCGGTGGCTTCATCACCCTCACTGAACAGCGATTCACCTTTGGCAAAACTGCGCTGTACCGTTATGGCGGCCAGTGACACCAAGTCCTGATCGTTCAGGCCGGAAAACAGTAGTGAGTTCTTGAGAAGCGGGACCAGTTCCATGTAACATCCAATAAGTAATTCGATAAAAGGCCATGATGATAGAACGCTGATGACGCGGATTAAGCGAATTTACACGGATTAAAATCCTGAAACAGTGTAAGGGTAAAGTCAACGCCCAAAAACCATCTGTTCTTCTGACTTTAGCTCTGTTTATTACAATCCAGGTTGTAACCGTCTATCTTTACATCTTTATCCGCGTCTATCCGTCCGATCCGCGTTATCCGCGTTCTATTCATGTTTTTCAGGCAGCGATAAAACCCGCAACCTTGTCGGCAACCTTGGCCGGGGTCAGACCAAATTGCTCCGCCAGTACCTCTGCCGGTGCCGATGCGCCGAACTGCTCCCAGCCTATGAACAGACCTTCCTCCCCCAGCAGCTTGCCAAAGGACTCACCGCGTCCGGCCTCAATCGCCACCCGCTTGACCCCTTTGGGCAGCACTGATGCACGATATTCTGCAGATTGAGCCGTGAACGTGCCCACATCCGGCATTGAAACCACCCGTGCTGCGATCCCTTTATCCGCCAGCAGCTTGGATGCATCCAGGGCCAGGCTGACCTCGGAACCGGAGGCCATCAGCACCACTGCCGGGTTGGCAACATCTGCCAGCACGTAACCACCTGCCAGCGGCAGGGACTTGTCAAAACCTGCAGGCTTCGGCAGCAACGGCAGCTTCTGACGGGTCAAGATCAATGCTGTCGGACCGTTGTGATACTTGATCGCTGCATACCAGGCCAGAGCGGTCTCATCTGCATCAGCCGGGCGGATCACCTGCAGACCGGGGATCATCCGCAGAGAGGCGGTATGCTCGATCGGCTGGTGGGTCGGACCGTCCTCACCCACGGCATAGGAGTCATGGGTAAAGATGTAGACCACCTGCTGCTGCATCAGAGCGGACAGGCGTACAGCCGGACGGCAGTAATCGGAGAAGACCAGGAAGGTGGCGCCGTAGGGGATAAAACAGCCGTAGAGCGACATGGCGTTGCAGATAGCCCCCATGGCATGCTCACGGATACCAAAGTGCAGGTTGCGTCCGCCAAAGGCATCAGGCTGCACTGAACCGCCGTCCTTGATGTCGCTGTTGTTGGATGGGGCCAGGTCAGCCGAGCCGCCAGCCAGGGCAGGCAACAGGGCAGCCGCCTTCTGCAGCACCGCGCCGGACAGTGAACGGGTGGCGCCATCCTTGCCGGCTACGACTGCCAACAGTTCCTCTGCCAGATTCTCCGGCATCTGCTTCTGCCACATGGCATCCCACAGAGTAGCCTTGTCCGGATTAGCCGTACGCCAGGCAGTAAACCCCTGCTGCCAGGCATCATATTCAGCCTTCAGTTCTGCCACGCGTGCGGCACACTGGGCAGCCACATCAGCCGGAACCGTAAAGGAGGGTTCATTCCAACCCAGGTTGGCGCGGGTGGCCTCAATCTCATCCTTGCCCAGTGGTGAACCGTGGGAGCTTGAGGACCCCTGCTTGTTGGGGGAACCGTAGGCGATCTGGGTGGTGGCGATGATCAGTGAGGGCTTGGTGGTCTCGGCAACGCCGTTCTGCAGGGCGGCAACCACCTGATCATGATCCTGGCCATCCACCTTCTGGATATGCCAGCCGGCAGCTTCAAACCGCTTGGCAACATCCTCGGACCAGGCCAGATTGGTCTTGCCCTCAATGGTGATGCTGTTGCTGTCGTACAGATAGACCAGATTGCCCAGCTTGAGGTGACCGGCCAGCGCGGCTGCCTCATAGGCGATCCCTTCCTGCAGGTCGCCGTCGCCCACAATCGCAAACACCCGGTGGTTGATCGGTGAGAAATCCGGGGTATTGAACCGCTCGGCAGCCATTTTTGAAGCCAGCGCCATACCAACGCCGTTGGCAACCCCTTGACCCAGCGGACCGGTGGTCACTTCAACGCCGGGGGTGTGGCCAAACTCGGGGTGACCGGGGGTCTTGCTGCCCCACTGACGGAAGTTCTTCAGCTCTTCCATCGACAGGTCAAAACCGAACATATGCAGCAGGGAGTAGATCAGCATGGAACCATGGCCGGCAGAGAGGATGAAGCGGTCACGGTTGGCCCAGGCAGTGTCAGCCGGGTTGAATTTAAGGGTGGTACCCCACAGGGCGGTTGCCATATCAGCAGCACCCATCGGCAGGCCGGGGTGGCCGGAATTGGCCTTATCAACGGCCTCGGCAGCAAGAAGACGAATGGTATTGGCGCAGCGCAGAGCCTGCTGGGCAGAAAGCGGGGTGGACATCGGTAGAGTTCCTTTCATTTTGGCACGCGGATGACACGGATTAAACGGATTTTCACAGATTTAAGCAGTTTTTTGTAACCCGAAAAAATCCGCGTTAATCAGCCAAAATCAGATTTGATCCGCGAGCCATTGTTTTTTGAATGGTCTAAAAATGTGTAAAGCCTTTTGCTTCAGGCTTAAAAACAGTTCCATCGGGCAGGATTGCCTGCACCTGTCCCGAGTTGGTCACTTTACCAACAACCGTAAGCGGAATGCCAGCAGTTTTTGATATTTTCCGGATAGCCGCGCGGTTACAACGGGGAGCAGTAAAGCAGAGCTCATAATCCTCACCGCCGCTGATTGCCAAGTGCCAGGGGCTGGTCGGCAGAGCGGCAGCGTAGTTCTTAAGTGGCGTGGAAAGCGGGAGCTGTGACAGCATGACCTCTGCACCGCAGCCGGACTGTTCACCAATATGTCCCAGATCAGCCAGCAAACCGTCACTGATATCAATCATGGCATGCACCAGACCCGCCTCAGCCAGTTTCAGCCCCAGAGCACAACGAGGGGTTGGATCAAGCTGACGCAGTAATAGTGAATCATCTGCACCACCCAACCTTACTCCTTCCATCAACAGCTGCAACCCCAGGGCCGAATCACCTAGAAAACCACTGACCCATACCTCATCATCCAGCTGCGCTCCAGACCGTTTCAGGATCAGCTCCGGGCGTTGTTCTCCCATGATGGTAACCGAAACCGTCAGGCCGCCTTTCGAGCTACAGGTGTCGCCACCGGCCAGAATGCAGTTGTGGGCGGCAGCCTGCTCTGCAAGACCGTCCAGAAAACCTTCTATGGTT
>CAZOTC010000107.1:0-8910 GCA_964582605.1 uncultured Geobacter sp.
AGGGAGAGTACGCAACCGATAGCAACTAACAGTCTCTTCATGGATTCACCTCCTATTGAAGTTCGCTGACCAGTTCTTTGGTCAGACGGTCAAAGTCCTTGTTGGCAACGTGGGCATAGTACATGGCAAGGCCCCAGGACACAAAAAACTGCGATAATGCAAACAGATAACCGAAGTTGATCCGTCCCAGGATCTGGATCTTGAACAGACCGGGTGCATAGGCCGCTCCGATAGGAAGCAGGAAGTAGTAGATCGTTGAGAAGATCCACCAGCCAAACAAAAAGGCTGTTTTCTTGTGGTGCAGTTCGATAAACTTGGGATTTTTAGCTATCGCTGACCAGTTGTACGTCTTTTCCGCCATGATGGTACTCCTTTCCAAAAAAGTGTGGGAAATGGGTGATTACAACAAAATCGGTGTGACACTCCTCCTTTCAGATGAACTGTTTTCAGATTGAAAGACCACAAACCGACATAACAAAACATGTACAGCAATATCAGCATATTAAAAACAAGGACGCAGTAGCACAGCCGACACTTACACAAAAGGTTTACACGTATTTATTACACCGTTATAAAATAGTCAACAAATATGATTCAAATATTTTTTAAAATATTGCTATTATAATAAAATCAAATTGTTGCAATATTTTTTAGAGATTTTTATCAAACTCATCACATTTATTATACACATTTTCAAAACATAATTATAATTTAATCAAAATTCCATATCATGACACTGTTGCAGGAGGCAGCCAAACAGCCTGCAGCCTTTCTGTCCGTAACGGGTTACGACGCCAAAAGGCAAAACCGATCTCGCCTGATACGTTTACCTTACCTATTTTTTCCGGGCTGCCTTTCTTTACTTTCACCAGATTCAGGGTAAAATTGAACATGCCTGCTTTCTCAGCCAATAAGACCACCCCTGAAAGGAAGATGCCGGATGAACTGTTCACCACGACACCTGTTGACCCTCATCCTTGCACCGGTAGTTTTGTGCAGCCTTGTGACGCCTGCCGCAGCAGTAGACCCTGCCACGGTAAAGACCTACCTTGACCAGTTCAAGAAAACCGTAGGTGCACGTGTTGAAACACTGGCCATCATGGGGGGCGAAGACGGCGCATCAGGAGGCCTGTATGAATACGACAACAACCGGCTCAATATGTCCATCACCAAGGGTGGCGGTAGGGGGATCATCGGCAACCCGGACGAACTTGACGTCGAGAACAACGGTATCGGCTGGCTGCCGCTGCTGGGAGGTTCCATCGGGTATATCGAGGCGGAGAACAAATTTACCAATATCCCGCTACTGGCCAACAACAACGAACATTACTACAGCTTTGCCATGGGGTTTGAAGCAGGTGCCCGGATATACGTCACCAAGGAGCTCAGCTTTGGACCGATGCTCGGAGTGATCTACTCACACGCCCACAGCTCGTTTAAGGCCGGCTCGCCAGTGGGAATCGCCTTGAAACAGCAGTATGGACAACAGCTGGTTGACTGGAGCATGGACACCCTTTCATTTGTGCCGTCCATCGATATCCAGTATGAGAAGATCTTTGCCAAGGACTGGAGAATGACCCTCTCCTCCCGTTACGACTGGTTTAAAACATGGGACATTGCAACGTCATCGCGCTATCTCAGCCTTTCCGGACATTCATCCTACTGGGAAAACAAGGCAGATCTGGATATCAGGTTACCATTAAAGGTTTTCGATCACGCACTGCATACCGGGGGCTTTGTCTCTGCAGGACTGATTGGCGGTGACTTTCGTGACAGCATCAAGACCAACGCCATGTATACCTTTAACGGCCGTCTGGTGGTGGGGGATATAACCAACCTCTGGAAGCTGAACTGGATCGGCTTGGGGGCATCCTACATCAAATCCAACACCTTCCACGGTTTTTCCTGGGGGATCGACGCACGACTGGTCTTCTGAAAAACTGTTTGTGTGAAAAACGCTATACAAGAAGAGAGGAGCCGTTATCGGTTCCCCTCTTCTACGTCTGCTGTATAGGTTGTTGTATATACGGTTTTACTACTTCTGCTTTTCCATAACGCCCCAACCGCCTCCCATCGCCTTGTACAGGCCGATAAGATACTGGTGCAGATCTCCTTGGGTCTGGGAATAGTTCAGTTCTGAGTTAAAAAGGCTCCGTTCGGCATCAAGCACCTCCAGAAAACTTGAATAGCCGTTATCAAAACGGAGCCTCGCCAGCGAGGCATATTTGCGCAGTGCATCAACCTGGCGTTTCTGGGCTGCAAGCTGCTCACGGGTGCGGTTCTGCTCCACAAGACCGTCCTCAACCTCCTTAAAGGCATTCTGGATCGCCTGCTGGTACTTAAGCAGCGCCTGCTGTTGCTGGGCCTCGGCAACCTTGACCTGGCTGGAGGTCTTACCGGCAGTAAAGATCGGAGCGGTTAATGAAGCGCCGTAGCTGTACATCCGTGCCGGTCCCTTAAAGAGGCTGTTGAGTTCCGAGCTTGAAACCCCCAGCAGGCCGGTCAGCGAGATGGAGGGGAAATAAGCGGCTCGGGCCACGCCGATCTGGGCATTGGCAGCGATCAGCGTCTGTTCGGCCTGCAGGATATCCGGGCGACGCTGCAGGACATCTGACGGAATTCCCCTGGGCGGCAGCGGGACCGGGAGTTCATCAATAGTTTTACCTCTGGGGACAGGTCCCGGATTTGCCCCCAGCAGGATGGACAGGGCATGCTCCTGCACAGCAATAGCCTTCTCCAACTGTGGAACGGTGGCCATGGCCTGTTCATATTCCGAGCGGTTCTGGGCCAGCTCCAGTTCTGTGATCACCCCTCCTTCAAATCTTACCTGAAAGAGATCGAGCGATTCCTTGCGACTCTTGGCAGTCTGAAGGGCTATCTCAAGCTGTTTATCAAGATCCCTCAAGCCGATATAGGAGGAGGCAACGGCACTGACAAGGCTTAAGACTGTTGAGCGACGCCCTTCTTCAGAGGCCAGCAGTTCAGCCCGGGCAGCCTCGGAACCGCGCCTGATCTTGCCCCACAAGTCCAGTTCCCAACTGGCATTCAGGGCAAGCTGGTTGGCCTTGACCGGCTTGCTGAAAGTCTGTGGCGACTGTTGCTGTGTAAAACTGGCTCCGGCACTGACCTGCGGAAAAAACTCGGAACGGGCAATGCCGTACTGTGCGGCATATTCATCAATCCGGGCTATGGCTATCAGGAGGTCCTTATTCTCTTTCAGCGCCCTGTCGACCAGACCGTCCAGCACCGGATCGCCATACCCTTTCCACCAGGCCAGATTGGCAACATCAGCTGACTCTTTTTCTTCAATCCGCCAGCTTTGCGGCGCCTTGATGTCAGGTTTCGTATAGTCGGGCCCAACCGCACAGCCGGAAAGTACTGCAGCAAGAGAAAGCAGGGCAACGGCTCTATTCATGGCGTCCCTCCCCGTTCTTGGTAGCTGGTGCAGATGCCTCGGAGGACTGGTCTGTTCCCTCTGCCTTTTTCTTCTGCCCCAGCCTCTCAACCACATAGTAGGTAACCGGAATCATGAAGATAGCCAGAAATGAGGCGGCCAGCATACCGCCGATAACCGCCGTCCCCATTACCTGCCGGGAGACGGCACCGGCACCGCTGGCAACGGCAAGCGGAACGCAGCCCAGAATAAAGGCAAAGGAGGTCATCAGGATCGGTCGCAGCCGCAGCTTCGCACCGGCAAGGGTCGCGTCGAGCAGCGGCTGCCCCTTTTCGTACTCCATCTTGGCAAACTCAACGATCAGGATGGCGTTTTTGGCTGCCAGACCGATCAGCATCACCAGGCCGATCTGGGCATAGACGTCATTTTCAAACTGCCGTGACAGCAGTCCGGCAAAGGCTCCTGCAACGGCAATCGGGGTTCCCAGCAATACACTGAACGGCAGCGACCAGCTCTCGTACTGGGCAGCCAGAATCAGGAAGACGCAGAAGAGCGAAAAGGCGAAGATTGCTGAGGATGAAACTCCCTGCTGGGCCTTTTTCTCCTGGAAGGACATACCGGTGTAGTCGTAGCCCATCTCACTGGGCATGGTCTGGGCAAAGACTTCTTCCAGTGCCCTCATGGCCTGGGCCGAGCTGTAGCCGGGGGCCGCCGAGGCATTGATCTGCGCAGAACGGTACAGGTTATAGCGCATGGTAAACTCAGGCCCGGAGACATTACGCACCGAGGTCAGGGCCGAGAGCGGCACCATATTCCCCTGGCTGTTGCGGACATAAAACTGTCCAACCTTCTGTATCTCATCGCGGTATTCCCCTTCCGCCTGGACGTAAATCTGCCATTGCCGGCCGTAGAGGTTGAAGTAGTTCACAAAACCGCTGCCCATGAAGCTCTGCAGGGTCTTGTAGACATCGGAGAGGTTGACCCCCTGCTTGAGTACCTTGTCCCGGTCCACATCAATGAACATCTGGGGCACGGTGGGACGGAAGGTGCTGGTAACCGAGGCCAGTTCAGGACGTTTTTTTGCGGCCGCAATGAACTTGTCCAGATTCTGGCTCAAAAACGCGATATCCTTGCCTGCCCGGTCCTGCAGGATAAAGGCGACCCCCCCGGAGGTACCGATTCCGGGAATGGCCGGGGGCGGGAAGGCAAACCCGATGGCACCGGGGATGGATTGCAGGTCATGGGTCACCTTGTGCATAATCGCTTCGTATTTCTCTTCAGGCTTCTTCCGTTTAGCCCACTCTTCAAGGGAAACAAAGAAGAAGGCGCTGTAGGTGTTCTGAACCTGGCTGATCATGCTGTAACCGACAACGGTTGAGACGTATTTAACCCCCGGGGTATTCTTGATCATCTGCTCAGCCTTGCGACAGATCTCATCAGTCCGTTGCAGAGAAGATGCATCAGGCAGCTGCACACCGGCAAACAGGTAACCCTGATCCTCCTCCGGCAGGAAGCTGGAAGGAATCGTCTTGCCCATCAGACCGGCCAGAACGGCAGCCCCCAGTAACAGCAACAGACTGGTCTTGCTCTTGCGGATGGCGGTACTGCAGATGCTGACGTAGCCGTCGGTGGCCCGGCCAAAGACCTTGTTGAACCAGTCAAAAAAACGTTGCAACGGACCGGTTCCTTTAACCCGCGGTCTCAACAGCATGGCACAGAGTGCCGGACTGAGCGTCAGGGCATTGAAGGCCGAAATAATAACCGATATGGCGATGGTAACGGCAAACTGCTGATACATTCGTCCGGTAATGCCGGGGATGAAGGCGGTGGGTACGAAGACCGCTGCAAGGATGATGGCGATGGCGATAACCGGTCCGGTAACCTCCTCCATCGCCTTTAGTGTGGCTTCTTTGGGGGAGAGACCATGCTCGATATGGTGTTCAACCGCCTCCACCACCACGATGGCATCGTCAACCACCAGACCGATGGCAAGCACCATCCCGAACAGCGACAGGGTGTTGATCGAAAAGCCGAACATCGGGAAGAAGGCAAAGGTACCGATCAGTGAAACCGGTACTGCCAGCAGTGGAATCAGGGTGGCCCGCCAGCCCTGCAGGAAGATGAAGACCACGATAATCACCAGCACCAGGGCCTCAAACAGGGTGGTGATAATCTCTTTCATCCCTTCGGAAACGGCCAGGGTGGTATCAAGGGCAACATAGTAGTCAAGGTCGGGCGGGAAGCTCTTTTTCAGCTCCTTCATCAGGTTTTTGGCGCCGTCGGCAGCATCCAGGGCGTTGGAGCCGGGCATCTGGTAGACGGCAATCAACGCCGAGGGCTGGCCGTTCACCCGTGACTTGATGTTGTAGGTCTGGGCCCCCAGCTCGATCCGGGCCACATCCTTGATCCTGACCAGCGAACCGTCTTCGTTGGCCCGCAGTACGATGTCACCAAACTCCTTCTCGCTCTGCAGCCGCCCCTTGGCCCGTACTGCGTAGGTAAATTCCTGTCCCTTGGGAACCGGCTCCCCCCCCACCTGACCGGCCGGGTTGACGGTGTTCTGGGCGTTCACGGCGTTAACGATCTCAGGAATGGTGATATTCAGCTTGGCCAACTGGTCCGGTTTGACCCAGATACGCAGTGCATACTGACCGGCGCCAAAGATGGTAACACTGGCGATCCCCTTGATCCGGGTCATCTGATCGTTAATGTTGATAAAGGCATAGTTGGCCAGGAAGATATTGTCGTAGGAGTTTTTCGGCGAGTAGAGCGCGAACATAACCAGCGGCGACGAGGTGGATTTCTGGACCGTGACCCCGAAATTCCGGACATCGGCCGGAAGCTGGGATTCGGCCTGCCCTTCACGCATCTGGGCCAGCACCTGATCGGTGTTCGGGTCGGTCTTCAGGTCAAAATAGACGTACAGGTTGGTCATGCCGTTGTTGGCGTTGATTGAGTACATGTAGTCCATGTTGTCCACACCGGACATCTGCTGCTCAATCGGCGTAGCCACGGACTGTTCAAGGGTCAGGGCATCGGCACCGGTGTAGTTGGCGCTGATCTGGACTGCAGGTGGAACAATGTTGGGAAACTGGGCGATCGGCAGGCTGAACATCGCCACCAGACCGATCGTCACCATCAGGATCGAGATGACAATTGCAACAATAGGGCGGTTTATGAAGAACTTTGACATGGGGCCTACCTCTTTTCAGCTTTTGCAGGGGTACCCACTGCCGCATCCTTCCCATCAGCATCCTTCACAAACGGCTTTGGCGTAACCGGTACACCCGGCCGGGCCTTCTGCGTCCCTTCCACCACCACCTTTTCACCAGCCTTCAACCCTTCTTCAATAATCCAGTCCGAACCGAACCGCTCACCAACCTTGACCGGACGCACATCGGCCTTGTTATCCGGGGTAATCACCGCCACCAGGTGTTTCCCTTGCATGTCGGTAACGGCCCGCTGTGGAATCAGCAGCGCTCCTTTCCTGGTGGTGATGGCCGCCCTCAACCGGCCGAACTGGCCAGGCCTCAGGGAATGGCTGGGGTTGGGAAACAGGGCGCCTACCTTCAGTGTACCGGTGCCGGGGTCAACCTGACGGTCCGACAGGGCGAATCTGCCTTTATGGGGATAAACCGAGCCATCAGCCAGAATCAGCTGCAGATCAATCTTTTCAATTGCAGTGCCAGCCGTCTTCTGGGCCCTGAGATGCTCCTGTTCGCTGACATTGATGAAGACCTTGATCGGGTTGACCGTTGAGACCGTGGTCAGCTCGGTGGACATGGAAGGACTGACCAGATTGCCCAGTTGGGCCTTGGCAATACCGGCAATACCATCGACCGGCGATGTGATTCTGGTAAAATCAAGATCAAGTCGTGCCTTTTCCACGTTGGCGGCTGCGGCAGCGATGGCTGCTTTTGAGGCCTCTACCCCGGCCTTTGAAGACTCCTCTTTGCCGATGGCATCATCCAGATCCTTCTTTGAAACCGCATTCCGCTTGGCAAGCGGTCGAATCCGTTCAAGATCGGCCTTGGCAGTGGTGTAAGTGGCCTGCTGGCTGGCCAGATTACCTTTGGCCTGCTCAAGGCTGGCCACCGCCTGGTCATAGGCTGCCTGGAAGGTACGCGGGTCTATCTCGAACAGGGCCTGCCCTTTTTTCACCAGATCCCCCTCGCGATAGAGCTGTTTGATCAGGTAACCGGTCACCTGAGGCTTGATCACTGCGTTGACCGAGCCGTCCAGGGCACCTACCCATTCATAACTGATCGGCACATCCTGTTGCCTGACCTCGACATACTCCACAACCGGCGGCGCCTGGACCGCATGTTCCTGTTTACTGCAACCATTAACCGTAACGGCCAGCAGCAGAGAGAGCAGCACCGGCGCAAAACGGACTCCGGCAGCAGATTCAGGCTTCTTGGGGCAGATTGAGATGCGGATCATACGTCACTCCAATGATGGTAAGTAGTCTCTGTAACAGGATCTGGCAGATTAGTTGTAGCAGCACTTTTGCGTTTGGCAAGTTGAAGACATCAAATATTCATACACAAACATCAAAACAGCTGATGTTTGTCAGCCACGCTGGTCAACGGACAAGCACCGGGAAAGCCCCCCGTATGCCGCTGATAATAAACTGGATACCAAGAGAAAGAGTAATAAGGCCGAATACTTTTGTCAGCACATCCATGCCGGTCTCTTTCAGCACACTGATGATGTTGGGCGAGTACCTGAATGACAGATAGATGATCAGCGTCATACAGATGATTGCAGCCAGCAGTTTGATCTGCAGTGAGCCGGACTGGTGCATATTTTCAGTAAAAAGAATGACCGTTGACATGGTGCCGGCGCCTGTGGTGAGTGGAATGGCAATCGGTATGATTGCGGTGGACAGAATCTGAGAAAACGGTCTTTCTGTATCTACAACGGCTGTCTGCCGGGTTGAGTTCATCATTCCCAGACCGGTATTCAAAAGCAGCAGTCCACCGGCCATTCTGAAGGCATCGATGCTGATCTCAAAGAAGTTGAGAATAGCCATGCCGCTGAACATCGCCAGAGCCATAGTAATAAACGAGGTTAAGGTGGCGACAACACAGAGCCGATGCTGTTCCAGCGCACTGCGTCCGTTGCAGAGCGCCAGATACAGCGGTATGGCAGGGATGTTATTGGCAACGGCGATCAGACCGAGGAGATAGTGCTGAAAGGATTGTTCCGGCATAAGCGGCAACCTCCTGATCCGTTGGATGAATAGTGCTTGCTGCTGTCAGGTTAGATAGCACAGACACGGCTGTCCGGCAACCGCTCAATCGGCATGGCCTGCATGCGAGTACCGGCGCCTTTTCAGACATGTTTTGAGTATTGACTGTATGCTGCATGCCATGCTATTGAAACAGCTCTTAAATTCAGCAAGTTACACTATTCCGCTCTGGAGGAACCCATGTCCACAGCCATTACCAAGCCGATCGGCGCCATGCTGGATGAGATTGCCCAACGTTTCCCGGATAACGATGCCCTGGTCT
>CAZOTC010000108.1:0-8785 GCA_964582605.1 uncultured Geobacter sp.
CCGCATACCGCGATAGGACTCGAAAACTGCAACAAGCAGCAGCAGGGTTGCCAGACCTGCAAAGATGGAAAATTTCCAGAACAGATTTATGTTTCTCAAGAATGACATAGCGAATCCTCCTTACTCAGTTGTCTTGAAATGGAGCACTGCGCTGTAATCTGTGCCGGTTTGTTGGTGGTAAACAAAGTTTTATAAATTGTGACGGTCAGTATTTCATTAAATGGTATAGAACTATTAGTCTTGCGTCAATATGAGAGAACTGGCTTTGCTGTAAAGATAAAACAGAATTCGTTAACTATCTCATAAATGGCAGTTTCTGAGCAGGAGCACTTTTTCCGGTATACCGGATTACTCAATAGTCACAAACCGGCCATTGCGTACTTCGGTAATGTAGTTTTTCCGGTCGGCGTCACCAAAGCGGTCGATCGTGATCTGCTGCTGGGCACCTGTATAGGTCTTGCGCTGTATAAGTGCCTCTTTTACTGATTGACCTGGCTTCCTCTGTTCAAGCGCCTCCAGCGCGATCATGGCGGCATCATAGCCTGCCATGCCTGAAAAACCCGGTTCCTGCCCGCCAAAACGTTCCTTGTAGGCCTTGATAAAGTCAAGATAACGGGGGGTCTGGTTGCTGCGGTCAAGGAACTGGGCCACATGCACCCCCTCTGCTGCTGCACCGGCCAACTCTATAAACCGTTCGGTTGAGGCCCATTCAGAGGTGACGATCGCCTGGTTCTTTACCAGCTTGCGGATCTGCTGGCAGACCAGGGCAGCATCGACGGCATTGGCAATCACCAGCACGGCATCCGGCTTTGCGGCAAGAAGCTTTTGTGCCGTATCATGAAAGAGCGTATCAGACCCGGAGGTAAACTGCCTGATCAGTACCATCCTGCCGCCAAGCCTTTCAAATTCGTGTCTGAATTCGTTCAGCCAGCTTTCGGTATAGGAGCGATTGCCCTGGTCGTAGAGGGCTGCCATCGTCCGGTAGCCTTGTTTCCGGTACTGGTAGTTGGCGCTTTTGGTGGCGTATGAGCGGGTATCGGCAATTACCCGCAGGAACTGGTCGTCTTTACCGGTCAGTTCGGTCGTGGTGACGGTGGGTGAAAGCAGAACGGTCTTTGAACTGTTGATCTGAGGCAACACCGCTGCCGCAACACTGCTGGTCATCGGGCCGATAATCAGTTCAAGGTTATGGGCAAGCAGTTCAGCAATAGCTTTTTGTGCTGAGGCCGGGTTCTGTTCGTCATCCTTGACGATCAGTTCAACCGGATGTCCCTTGATACCGCCGGCAGCGTTTTTCTGCTCAACCGCCAGCATGACGCCGTTACGCCCGGCAACCCCCAAGTCTGCCGTACGGCCGGACATACCGGCCAGAAAACCGATCCTGATCGGCTCCTGTGGGGAACAGGCGACCAGCAGGGTCGAGAGCAAGAGAAACAGTAGTGTGCCGACCGGCTTCATAATGGGCTCCTTTCTCTACTGCCCTTCAGAACCGGCCAGGGCGCTCTTTACCGCAGCAGAAAGGGTTTCATAGCTGACCGGCTTTGACAATACTGCATCGGCCTTCATCTTCAGGGCGACATCCAGCAGCTCCTGTTGCGGAAGATTGGGCGAGCCGCCTGATATGGCTATTATTTTTGGACGGTCAGGCCGCATGAACTGCGACATGAGCACCTCCAGTCCATCCTGTTCCGGCATGATGATGTCGGTCAGGACCAGGTCAAACGTCTCAACGGACAGTAGCTGTTTTGCTTCAGCGCCGTTACCGGCCTCAGTCACCTGATGACCGTCATGGGCCAGAAAGTTGGCCAGGGTTGTGCGGACCAGCCGGTCATCATCAATCAGAAGAATATGAGCCATCCGGTGTACTCCTTTTCAGGGCAAGTCTGTCTGTTCCGGTGCCAGAGGCAGGAAAATACTGAAGGTTGTGCCCGCCCCCGGCTGTGAATCCAACAGGATAAATCCGTTGTGCTGTTTAATGGTGCCGTAGATCATTGAAAGTCCCAGCCCGGTACCTTTTCCGACTTCTTTTGTGGTGAAAAACGGTTCAAAGATCTTCTGACGAATCTCGGTACTGATCCCCTGGCCGGTGTCGCTGATCTGCAGCAGTGCGTAGCTGCCGGGCTCTCCCAGGCCATGCTGCCGTACATCGGCCTGACTGTAGTCACGTACTCCTGTGCTGATGGTAATGATACCACCATCGGGCATCGCATCTCGAGCATTGGTGATCAGGTTGAACAGCACCTGTTGGAGGAGGGTGGTGTCGCAGGTAATCACAAGCGCCCGGTCATGCAGGGCAAGCTGCAGCTGTTGCCCGTTTTGCAGCAGTCTGTTGGCCAGAAGCTCGCTCTCCCTGACCAGCTGGTTCAGGTCCCGTTGCCTGAGGGATATGCTCTGGCGCCGGGCAAAGGCAAGCATGCTGCCGGTCAGTTTGGTGCCGCGTTCAACCGCGGTCATGATATCGGTCAGCTGTCCCGGTTGTTCCCTGCCTTCTGCACGGTTCAGCAGCTGCAGCATCTGGGCGTTGCCGGAGATGATCTGCAGGATGTTGTTGAAGTCGTGAGCGATGCCGCTGGACAGCTGGCCGATTGATTCCAGTTTCTGGGCATGCCGTAGCTGTTCTTCAAGACAGAGCCGTTCACTGATATCAAAAATGACCGCCAGAAAGCAGGACTCGTGTTCGGTATGGATCAGCTGGAGATGCACCTCCACCGGATATTCGCTGCCATCCTTACGCTGATGGACGGTCTGAAACTCAAGCTTATGGTTTTCGCCCTCAAGCAGCGGCTGCAGCATGGTGCGGAAAGCTGATTCAGAAATCAGCGGTTTGATATCAAAGGCGGTCAGCTCGCGCATCTCATCCATGCTGTAGCCGATATTGGTCAGGGCTGAACGGTTCAGGTAAAGAAAACGGAAGGTGTCGGTGCTGAAGAGGTAGATCTCGTTGAGGCTCTCCTCAAGCAACCGCAGCAGGCGCAGCCGTTCATGGTCGGACTTCAGCCGTTCCGTGATATCACGGAAGACGCAGACCATTCCAACAATTCCGTTGTCATCCCTGACCGGCAGGGCCGTGTAGGAGACCGGCAGGGGGGTGCCGTCCTTGCGCCAGAACAGCTCATCCTCAACCGTGGTTTTGGTGCCGAATTCAATCGCCTGATGGGCCTTGCAGACTGAAGCAGGGTAGGGGGTGCCGTCGGGGTGGGTATGGTGCATCAGGTCATGCATCTGTCTGTTGAGCAGTTCTGAGGGATCATCATACCCCAGCAGCTGGGCACAGGACTGGTTGGCTATGATGCAGCTGCCCTGCAGGTCAACGGCGTAGATTCCCTCTGCAGTGGAGTTCAGCAGCAGATCGATCCGGTGGAGTTGCTCCCGGGCGGATTGTTCCATCTGACGGCGCAGGTAGTGAGCCCGGGCCAGCCTCCAGGCACCGCCGGCTGTCATCAGCAGCACCAGCAGGGTAGTGATCAGGACCGGCCAGGCCAGCTTCCGGAACGCTGCATCAAGTTCTGCTGTCGGGATGTGGTAGACCAGCTTCCAGGTCATCTGTTCGACAGATGCGTTGCTGACCGGGCTGCTCAACGGTGTTGCGGTGGTGAAGGTCCAGAGACCGTCGCGGTCCTGAAACTGTCCGACCTCTGTTGTCCTGATCCGTTGCCAGGCAGCAGGATGGCGCTGCGCCATGGTCAGGTCCGGACGGTTGCGCATAAAACCCCAGGTGACCGAACTGTCCGGGGCATTCAGCCAGTAGCCGTCGCTGTTCAACAGATAGTGCAGGGAATGGGTATGCGCCGAACTGGTGGCGATCCTCCTGAGCAGGTCTTCACCAAGGTAGTAGATCAGCAGTGATCCCTTTTTGTTGCTCGTGCTGTCAAAGAGCGGGGTAGCAAGTCTGAGCACCGGTATATGGGGGACCTCGACCGTGCCCTTGCTTGTTTTCAGGTCAAAGGGAGACAGGTAGATCTGGCCGTATAGCAGGTTGCGAAGTTCATTAAAATAATACCGGTCTGCCCTGCTCTGGAGTTCGCTGTCCGGCACGGCATAGGTGCCGTCAGGTGTCTGGTTGACCCTGATACGTTCCTGACCGGTGGTGTCAAGACAGGTTATCTGGTTGTAAATTTTGGAGGTGCGTGCAAAGAGGACCAGGTCTTCCGTTACCCGGGAGCGGTTGGCGTCAGTGGGGGTGTCAAGATAGGCAACCATGGAGGACAGCTGCACCAGATTGTGCAACTCACTGATCCTGCGGACAAGTACCCGCTCGATCTCCTTGGCGCCGGGAGCAAGGGTAATCCTTTCTTCCCTGCTTAGTTCAGCGATATGCCGGTCCCAGTTGTAGTTAGTGAACAGTCCGGCCAGCACCAGAAACAGCAGAGCCGGCGGCAGATAGTAGCCCAGAAAGAGGCGCAGCATGCTATGGGGGCGTGAAGAGCGAGACGGCATTGACCACCTAAATATCCAGTCAGCTGTGTAGCAGATAACGCACTGCTGTCAACTGCATTCATGAAACAAGAACTGTCGGATGGGTGCAAAAACAGCAATGGCCGGAAGGAGGTCTGACCATTGCTGCCTTATCGATTCATTGTTTTGCGTGGCTGCGTCACCCGGACGCTAGTAGGCGCTGCCTCAACAGTTGGCGACCACATTGATGTCATAGCCGTTTTTCTGGAAAGCGGTTTTTAGTGCGGTGCGTTGTTCTTTGGTCATCCCTTCCAGGGTTGCCAGCAGCCGCTCCTTGACCTTGTTGCTGGTGCAGATGCCGTCTTTCAGTTCCTTCTGCAACGGGTCAGGCAGCATCGAGTCTTTGGTGATTTTGTCCATGTCACCGGAGTCACACAGGATGCGGCGCAACTCCGGTCCGTTGCTGGTTACATAAAAATGCTTGGAGTTCTTGTAGACCATGAAGTTTCCGGAACTGCAGCCGGTACTGGTTAACGCTGCCATTATCACTATCCCATATTTCAACCGGTTTTTCATCCGTTTACCGTCCTTTCAGATAGCTGCCGATTTTTGTTTTTATCTGGGGCGAGGCCCAGTCTACCGCACCAATAATCTTTTCACGCACTATTCCGCTGCGGTCCACAATCACGCTGACCGGCTGGCCGAACAGGCCGTAGCTGTCGAAGTAGACATCTTTGGCGCTGTCCAACATGGTCGGAAACTCTATCCTGAGCCTGGCCGCCAGGTCACGCACCGGTTTCTCGGTGGGGTCAATGGCGATGCCCAGCACCAGTAAACCTGCTGCCTTCTGTTCCCGGTACAGCTCGTTCAGCGAGGGAAGTTCCACAACACAGGGGGCACAGGTGGTAGACCAGAAGTTAAGCAACACCAGTTTGCCTTTGTAAGCCGAAAGGGTTTGACGGTTACCCTGCAGATCTTTGAGGGTAAAGTCAGGGGCAGGGGTGTTGAGTTTGACCGCATCACAGGGCAGCGCGGTGATCAGGATGCTTACGAACATGAACAGGCCGGACAGTAGCCGCATAACAGGCCTCCTTTAACAAAGCTTTATATACTTAATGAATGGTGTCTGTCTGTGACATTGTCACAGAATCAGATTGCAGTCCGGCTCGTGGATGGCTACTCTATGCCAGAAAGCACAAGGAGGAGTCATGAGTGTTTCCAGTATAACTGCAGATGAGTTTACGCGCTGTTTCCCCCGTTTCATGCTGCACGATGACCTGGTTAACGGGTTGCTGGAACAGGCTTCGAGGCACTCCTTTCCTGCCGGTATGCATCTCTACTGGGAGGGCGATTCCTGTTCCGGCATCGCCTTTCTGCTCTCCGGCAGTATCCGCGTATACCGGTGCAGTGAGGCGGGACGGGAGATTACGCTTTACGAAATCGGTTCCGGGGAAACCTGCATCCTGAACGCCTCCTGCATCCTTGCTGAAAAGCCGTACCCGGCCAATGCCGTAACACTGACTGAAGGGGAGTTTTTACTGATTCCTGCAGCCAGTTTCCGTCGCATGCTGGGCGTCCATGAGCTGTTGCGAAACATGGTGTTTTCACTGCTCAGCGACCGCCTGGGCGATATCATGGAACTGGTCAACGAGGTTGCGTTCAGGAGAATGGATCTGCGCCTGATGGAGTATCTGGTCGAGAAGTCCGTTCATGGTCAGCTGCTGTCCACCCACCAGAAAATCGCCAGTGATCTTGGTACCTCACGAGAGGTTGTCAGCAGGATACTGAAGGAGTTTGAGCGTCAGGGGAAAATTGCACTTAACAGAAATGAAATCAATCTGTTGTCTGGTACCTGAGGGGGCGCAGTTTGCCGGATCGTTATCCGGACAGCTAACGGTCAGTCGTCCTGGCAGGTTGCTGACGGCAGGCAGTTTTTGGGAAACAGCCGGCGGGCCAGTTCAAGGTCCTGGGCCTGGTCATGCAGGAGGTTGCGGATGGCCGTAAATTGCTCAAGATTAGATAGAAACAGCTGCAACAGAGCGGGATCAAAGAAGGATCCTTCCCCCTCTTGCATGATCGTGATCGCGGCATCCAGTTCAAACGCCTTTTTGTACGGGCGTTCCGACAACAGGGCGTCAAAGATATCGACGATGGCCACTATCCGGGCCTCAATCGAGATTTCTTCCCCCTTTAAACCGTTGGGATAGCCGCTGCCGTCCCATTTTTCATGGTGCTGCAGAGCGATGGTGCGCCCCAGGTGCAGGGCTGGAAAATGCCCTGCTTCCGCCAGCAGCCTGCCGCCGAGGATGGTGTGCAGCCGGATGGTCTCCATCTCTTCAGCATCAAGTTTGTCAGGCTTCAGCAGGATCTGGTCCGGGATGCCGACCTTGCCCACATCATGAAGCGGCGAGGCGAATCGCAGCAGTTTGACCCGTTCAGGCGTCAAACCGGCAAGGCATCCCAGGGTTGCAGCCATCTCACTGATCCGGCGGGTATGCTGCCCGGTTTCCAGATCGCGGAACTCCGCTGCCCGTCCCAGGCGGACGCAGATCTCGTACTCGGCCTCGTTGGAAAGGGCCAGGGCAGCCTGCAGATCGTTGGCAGTCTGACGTAATTCCGAGGTCTTTTGATTCACCAGCTCTTCCAGGTGCAGCTTGTGCCGTTCCAGTTCTATCCGCTGGCGATACAGTTCGGCAAACACCCTGACCTTGCTTTTCAGGATCGCCGGTTCAACCGGTTTCAGCAGATAGTCAACCGCCCCGGTGTCATAGCCCTTGAACTGGAACTGGAGCGATTTCATGCCGGCGGTGACGAAGATAATCGGTATATGACGGGTTTTGGGGTTGAGGCGCATCAGTTCGGCGGTTTCAAAACCGTCCATTTCCGGCATCTGTACATCCAGCAGCACCAGGGCAAAGTCATGTTTCAGGGTCTGACGTAACGCCTCGTTGCCGGAAAGCGCCTTTACCAGCTGATACTCCTGCCCCCCCAGCAACCCCTCCAGCGACAGCAGGTTTTCCGGCCGGTCATCAACCAGCAGCAGCGGTATGGGGATCTGGTGCGGATCAAAAGTCATTGCTTTCCTGCTGTCAGTGAAGTGTTGAGCGGTGCAGTTGCGACAGGTGACCGGTGTCTGTCCGACACGGCTGTTCACACCGGTAGCCTTGATTCAGGTCGGTTAGGATAGCATGCAACGCCGGGCGATGCCAGCAGGTGAATGATGGTTTTGAATTAATTTTGATTAAAACAAGGCAGGGGAAGATGCCGGATCTTCCCCTGAAACAAACCAGTACTCGTTCTGTGCAGCAGGATTACCGTCCGGCGGGAAATGCCGGTCGCGTGGTATAGCCGTCACTTAAAGTCTGCATAAAGACAACGATGGCGTCTTCTTCAGCATCGGTCAGGCCCAGATTTCCCATCTCATCCATATTCAGATTCATGGCGGTTTCCGGCAACGGCCAGCAGGAGACCTTTTCGCCCTTGTCGCCTGGTTTGCAGATAGGCAGACGGTCACGGGTGTTGTAGAAGTGAACGATCTCTTTCAGGCTCTTGAAGTAACCGTTATGGCCGAATGCCTTGACAAAATCCTTTGATGGACGCTTGTCGACATTACGCAGGGTGGGCACCTTGTGCTTGCCGAATTCGGTACGGGTCTTGGAAGCCCATGCCTTCTCGCCGGCCAGAAAACCGCCCAGGCCGGGGTCAATCCAGGAGGTGCCATCCGGGTTGTACACGGCCTTCTGAGTGTAGAACGGATTGTCAGGGTTGCGGGGGATACCCAGATTATCGTAGGTGAAGTCGGTAAACAGCGGCTTCTTGCCGTTTGAAGGATGGCATTGCGAGCACTTGCCTTTGCCGTTGAACAGCTTCAATCCCAAATGTTCTTGTCTGGTCAGTTTTGCCTTGCCGGCCAGCCAGGCATCAAACTTTGAACTGAATGGATTCACTTCAGGTGAGAGTTCAAAGGCGGCTATTGTGTGTGCAATGGCATCATAGGCGGCATCCACTTTTTTCCGATCTGCAGGGGGCAGGGCAGCCTTGTAGCCGTCGGTTGAACAGAGCTTGTCCTGATCTGCAGGCCAGGTGATGTTGCAGATGCCTGGATACAGTTTTTGCAGGTCAGCGGCATAGGGGGCGCCACAAACCCGGCTGACCACACAGGCAGCATCGGTGAAGCCGTGTTCAAGCGGGTTGAGAAACGGGCCTTGCGCCTGCTCAGCTGCTGTGCTCTTCAGTCGTTTGCCGGTGGCACGGCCATCCCAGAACGCACCGCCGATAAAGGCCTTTTCTTTTTTGTCCCACTTCAGTATCGGGCTTTGAGCCACGTATGAGGCGCTGGGTGGGCGACGGTTACCAAAGCGGTCGCTGAAAGAGCCGTTATAGACTCCCC
>CAZOTC010000109.1:0-8754 GCA_964582605.1 uncultured Geobacter sp.
CCTGCTCCTTCATCCGCAGGGCAACACCAACCATCCCCCCCTCTTCAACCGTGGGGATGATCTCATAATCGCGGTACTTATCCTTGATCAGCTTCTGGACTGCAGCGGCGGTATCCTTTTCGTACAGGACAATCGACACCTTGTCGCTGCCAGTACGGCTGATCCGCTTGAAACGCAGGCTCTTGCTGTTCAGAGTATCTTCCAGGTCAGTTGCAACCAGGTCCAGCGTTCCCTCTACCGCCTTGGTTGTCTCAACTTCAAGCACCAGGTGGGTACCTCCCTGCAGGTCAAGACCAAGATGGATCTTGTCCTTGGGCAACATCCCTTTCCACCATTCAGGCAGTTTGGGGGACAGGGTCGGCACCAGATAGATGCAGGAAAGGGCAACAAAGGCAATGATCAGGGCGATGCGCCATCCGGCTCCCTTAGGCATTGGCACGGCTCCTTTACAATGTAGTTTCAACCCGTTCCGGCACTTCTGAAATAGCCGGAACGGGTTGTAATAAAACAACTTACTTCACTACTGTCGTGACAAACGGTTTGTCGATCTTGATCTTGACGCCGGTAGCAATCTCAAGTGTGACCACCTGGTCTTCCAGCGCTGCAATCTTGCCATGGATGCCGGCTGCAGTCTTGACGCTGTCACCCACCTTGAGTGCGTCGATCATGGCCCGGTGCTCCTTGGCCTTTTTCTGTTGGGGACGGATCAGCAGAAAATAAAAAATGGCAAACATGAAGATCAGCGGCACAAAGTTCATAAATGCCGATGCTGCCCCTCCCTGCGGTGCTGCTCCGCCGGCAGGCGGCGCCATTGCGTATGCTACTCCAAGCATGTTCATCATCATCGTTTACTCCTCCTTGTGATTGTCAGTTTCTGATTGTTGGTGGTGGTAAAATTCCTTACGGAATGTCTCAAAACTGTCTTGCGTAATCGCCTCGCGCATCCGGGTCATCAGGTTCAGGTACCAGGCGATATTATGATGCGTATTCAACATTGACGACAGAATTTCGCCGGAACGGAACAGGTGCCGCAGGTAGGCCCGGCTGTAGGTCCGGCACACATAGCAGCTGCAGGTTGGATCAAGCGGCCTCTGGTCATCCTCATACTGCTTGCGTTTGATGTTCAGTCTGCCCTGGCTGGTAAACAGCATGCCGTTTCTGGCGTTACGTGTCGGCATGACACAATCGAACATATCATAGCCCCGCCAGACCGCTTCCACCAGATCCTCCGGAGTTCCAATCCCCATGATGTAGCGCGGATGGCCGACCGGCAGCAGATCACTGCAGGCATCCATCACCTCATGCATGACCGGTTTTTCTTCACCCACGGAAAGGCCACCCAAGGCATAGCCGTCAAAACCGATCTCTTGCAGCTCCTGCAGGCTGCGTTGTCGAAGATCAGCAAAACGCCCTCCCTGCACAATACCAAACAGGTGCTGATCACTGCGGGCGTGGGCATCCTTGCAACGCTGTGCCCAACGGGTAGTCATGGCCAGGGAACGCTCCACATAGTCGCGGTCTGCCTCGGCCGGCGGGCACTCATCAAAACACATGATGATGTCGGCACCCAAAGCCTCCTGCACCTTGATGGAAAGCTCAGGAGTCAGCAGGTGCATGGAACCGTCAATATGGGAGCGGAACTTCACCCCTTCTTCGCTGATCTTGCGCAGCTCAGTCAGGCTATAGACCTGAAAACCACCGGAATCCGTCAGAATCGGACGATCCCAGGCCATGAAACGATGCAGACCTCCCAACTGCTCCACCAGCCGATGGCCAGGCCTCAGAAACAGGTGGTAGGTGTTGGCCAGGATGATCTGTGCACCAGCCTCTTTCAGATGCTCAGTCCGCATCGCCTTGACCGTGGCGTTGGTTCCCACCGGCATGAAGATCGGTGTCTGTATTTCACCATGGGGAGTGGTCAACCTGCCTGTACGGGCACGACAACCAGCATCCTTATGCAAGACTCTGAAATGATCCGGCACTGCTACCCCTACACAATCAGCATGGCATCGCCATAGCTGTAAAATCTGAACCGTTTCCTGACCGCTTCGGCGTATGCGTCCAGAATAAACTGTTGA
This sequence comes from uncultured Geobacter sp., assembly GCA_964582605.1. GTDB lineage: Bacteria > Desulfobacterota > Desulfuromonadia > Geobacterales > Pseudopelobacteraceae > Trichlorobacter. The sequence continues at coordinate 2,079 of CAZOTC010000109.1, forward strand.
CCGCCAAAGGCAGACACCAGCATCAGCAGCGTTGACTCCGGCAGATGGAAGTTGGTAACAAGGGCGTCCACAACCTTGAACCGGTAACCGGGATAGATAAAGATATCAGCCTCTCCCTGCCCCGCATGAACCTGCCTGTCTGCATCTGCAGCATATTCAAGGGTACGGCAGGCTGTTGTGCCGACCGCTACAACCCTGCCTCCCCGTAATCTTGTCTCTGCAATGGCCGTCACGGTTTCTGACGGAATACGGTACCGTTCACGATGAATGACATGGTCCTGTACCCGTTCAACACGAACCGGCTGAAAGGTTCCCAACCCGACATGCAGGGTAACCCGCGCCAGACGGACTCCCTTGTCCGTAATCCGGTTCAGCAGCTCAGGCGTAAAATGCAGACCGGCTGTGGGTGCGGCAACGGCTCCTGCTTCTGCTGCGTAAACAGTCTGGTACCGTTCCCGATCCAGCTCTTCAGACAGACGATTCAGGTAGGGCGGGATCGGCATCTGACCAACCTGCTGCAGCCAACTGTCAAAATCAGCGGACCCCTGAAACTTGACCAACCAGTCCTGTTCTCCAGTCCGCTCAAGCACCCGGGCAGCAACACCATTGGCAAGCAAGATCATCTGGCCAGGTCTGCATGGCTTGGAGGCTCGCAAAAGGCAGCGCCAGAGAGGTTCCTCATCCTCTGTCCCAAGTCCTTCAACCAGAAAAAGCTCTACCCGTCCACCGGTCTCCTTCTGGCCAAACAATCGGGCAGGAATAACTCTGGTATCATTCAGAACCAGCAGGTCATCAGGCTGCAACCAGTCGTCAATGCGACTGAAGACTGTCTCGCAGACCCGGTTATCCTGACGGTTCAGGACCATCAGTCGCGAGGCGTCACGCTCAGCTGCGGGATAGCGCGCAATCAGCTCATCCGGGAGCGTAAAGGAAAAATCCCTGACCAGCATGATTCCGGTTTACTTCAACTCGGACAGTTTACTAAGCCTGGTACCAGGGTAGTAATACGAGAGAATTTCAACGTAACTGAAGCCATCAAGAGCCCTCTGTTTGGCACCATACTGACACAGACCGACGCCATGACCATAACCGGAACCTATGAAATAGGCAGTGCTGCCCTCAACCCGCACAGAAAAATTGGTACTCTTGATCACCGTTGAACCGACTGTCATACGGAATTTTGTAGCAGGAATAGTAACGTTTCCCTGCTCCGTTATCAGATGTACCGTCTTCAACCGGCCACGGTTGTTGCGAGGCCCAGCCTTTATGTCAGTAATGTCTTTCAGCTTGAGAACCGATTCCAGGCGTGAAAGAGGCAAACTTTGCTCCCAGCTGCTGGTCGTTGAGGTCAGACCGTACTGGCACTCCACCCCCTGCAGATAAGGAAGCGACACCCCCCATACATTTTGTGAGGCCTCAGTGCGCCCGCCACTGTTTGCATGATAAAAAGCCTGTATTACCGAACCATTATAGGTCAACACCTCATCTTCTGTTTCGTGGACACCACGGGCAGCCCGGCTGTCTTCAAGATCGCTGCCGTCGTAGGCCTGGTCCATAACGGTTGATTCAAGGTGATAAAACGACTTGATCCGTTCCTTTTTCTTTGCAACGGCATAGGTACGGGCAATCACTGCCTGGGTCTTGATTGATTCCATCGGCCAGGTTGAAGATATTTCGCTGTTAATCACCCCCACAAGATACTGTTCCAGCGGCAGCTCGTTTACCACCAGCAGCCTGCCGTTCTGGACTGACAGCTCAAGCAGGCCACGGTATGATTTTCCATTAATCCGCAAAACTCCTGCAGCGGACAAGCGCACCATCCTGCCGGAGCTGTTGCCTGCCTGTACCCTGCCCCGTTCATTACGGAACACAGCAGGAACATCAAGCGAGACAGTCTTGCCGCTTTCATCTTTGGCCTGAACCCCATCTCCTTCAACGGTAACGGTTTCAACAGCCTTCAGAATGGCAACCCGAATCATCTCACGCGGCCCCTCCCCTTCCGCAGCAGACACTGAAGCAGGCACAACCATGAGACATGACACGAATATAATGAGAATTGATAAATATTTCACACAAGAATCCATAAAGTTGCGATAGAACCATAAAGCCGGATTACTGTCAAACAGATTCCAACCTCCCGGTGGCACGTTTCGAGGTTTGACAGAGACAGGACTGCGGGTTACACTGCGCACGTTATGGCACTCCTCGAAATTACCGATCTGACCACTGTTATTCCAACCTCTCAGGGTACGGTGCATGCCGTCAACGGAGTACACCTGAGTCTTGAACAGGGACAAACCGTTGCCCTGGTAGGAGAATCAGGCTCCGGCAAAAGCATGACCGCCCGTTCGATTATGGGGTTGATCCCTGCACCCGGCAAAATTTCCAACGGTTCTATCAAACTCGCCGACCGGGAACTGGTTGGACTGCCGCAGGAAGAGTTGCGATTGCTGAGGGGTAACCGGATTGCCATGATCTTTCAAGAGCCTATGACCTCGCTTAACCCGGTTTTACGCATTGATGATCAGCTGACCGAGCCGCTGCTGCTGCATCGCAAGCTGACCAGGCCTGCAGCGGATGCGTATGCCCTGCAGTTACTGCAACAGGTGGGGATTCCATCGGCAGCAGAACGTCTGAAAGATTATCCCCACCAGCTTTCAGGCGGCATGCGCCAGAGGGTTATGATTGCCATGGCACTGGCCTGCGACCCGGAAATCCTGATTGCAGATGAACCCACCACTGCCCTTGATGTCACCATTCAGGCCCAGATTCTCGCACTGGTTGATCAATTGCGACAGGAAAAAGGGCTGGCACTGCTTCTGATCACCCATGATCTGGGCATCGTTGCCCAACGTGCCGACTGGGTACATGTCATGTATGCCGGACGCATTGTCGAATCCGCAGCAACTGTAGAACTGCTGGAGCATCCGCTCCATCCTTATACGAAGGGCCTGTTGGCCTCCCTGCCGGAAAATGCAGAGCCGGGAACTCCTTTGCAGACCATAGCCGGCCATCCTCCCCAACTGACCGGTACCATCATCGGCTGCCCGTTCAGGGAACGCTGTCCCGACGCCAAACCGGTTTGTGCCATCACCATGCCTGATCAATCGGTTACCGGCCACGGACACTCAGTCAGCTGCTGGAATTTCTCATGACTGATTGTATTCTTTCAGCAGATACCATCAGCAAAAGCTTTAGCCTGAAAGGCTCAAGAACCAAAGCGGTCATACAGGCGGTGGACAACGTTTCTCTATGCCTGCACCGGGGTGAAACCCTTGGCCTGGCCGGTGAATCCGGGTGCGGCAAGTCTACCGTTGCAAAACTTGTTACCGGCCTGCTGCAACCGGATTGCGGAAGCGTCAGTTTTGAGGGCCGGACCGTCATCCAGACAGCCGGTACAGAGTTTCAAACCTTTCGCCGTTCAGTTCAAATGGTATTTCAGGACCCGTTTTCATCCCTCAATCCACGGATGCGGATCGGCGATACCATTGCCGAACCTCTGGTAGTGCATCGGATCTGTACTGACAGACAGGCAAGGGATGCTGCAATCAAGCTGATGGAACAGGTCGGCCTGTCCAGCGACCAGTATGACCGTTTCCCCCACGAGTTCTCAGGGGGACAGCGCCAGCGGATCGGCATTGCCCGCGCCCTGGCAGTCCAGCCCCGCGTACTGGTGGCTGATGAGCCGGTTTCTTCGCTTGACATCTCAATCCAGGCCCAGATCATCAATCTTTTGCAAGATCTGAGACATCAGCACGGACTGTCCATGCTTATGGTAAGCCACGATCTGGGTGTGTTGCGCCATATCAGCGACCGGATAGCGGTCATGTATCTGGGGAGCATCGTAGAACTTGCACCGGCATCGGAGCTGTTTCGGCACTGCCGCCATCCTTACAGCCAGGCCCTGCTGGCAGCCATCCCCAGAATCCACCAGGCTTCAGCGGGCTCTTCCAAGCCGTTGCTCTCCCACGATCTTCCTTCGGCTGCCAACCTACCGGAAGGCTGTCGTTTTCATCCCCGCTGCCCCTATGCGGAAGAGATCTGTCGTACCCAAAACCCTCCCATGCTCGAGCAGGTCTCAGGACATTTTGCTGCCTGCCATCTGAGCACCAGGATTTTCACTACGTAAAAGAACATTATAAGAAAGTATTGCATGAACTTCACTCTCCTCAAAAAAGATATAAACTCTGCCGCCCGCCTGGGGATGCTGCAGACCAGCCATGGTGAGATCCAGACTCCGATCTTCATGCCGGTGGCGACCCATGGTGCCATGAAACCGCTTACCCCTGCCCAGATTCATGAAACCGGAGCCCAGATCATCCTTTCCAACACCTACCACCTGCACCTGCAACCGGGTGAGGGATTAGTCAAGAAAGCCGGAGGCCTGCACAGGTTCATGGCCTGGGAAAAACCGATACTGACCGATTCCGGCGGTTTCCAGGTCTTTTCCCTGCCAAAGAAACGAATTACCGAGGACGGCGTCTTTTTTAAACATGAACTGACCGGAGAAGAGATCTACCTTGATCCGGCCAAGGCGATCGGTATCCAGCAGGAGCTTGGCTCAGATATCATGATGGCCTTTGACGAGTGCATCCCCTACCCCTGTGACAAGGCCTATGCCGAGCAATCGACAAATAAGACCATTCGTTGGTTGAAGGAATGTCAGAAGGCCTGGACCAATCGGGAGACCCAGGCCCTGTTCGGTATTGTTCAAGGCAGCGTGTATGAAGATCTGAGGATCATGTGTGTCAAAGAGATGCGCAAACTGGACCTGCCCGGTTATGCCATCGGCGGAGTCAGTGTGGGTGAAGGACTGGAACTGCTCAAAAAGGTAGTCGGCTGGACCGCTCCCCACCTGCCTGAGGATAAGCCCCGCTACCTGATGGGGGTTGGACTGCCCGAAGATATTCTGGAAAGTGTTGAGCGGGGCATGGATATGTTTGACTGCGTTATCCCCACCCGCTATGCCCGCAGCGCCACCCTTTTTACCAGAAGGGGCAAGATCCGGGTAACCAACAAGAACTACAAACGGGACTTCTTTCCGGTTGACCCGTCCTGCAGCTGTTACACCTGTCAGAATTTCAGCCGTGCCTATCTGCACCACCTGTTTGCCGCCAACGAGGTGCTTTCAGCCGTACTCTCAGCCATCCACAACGTCAGTTTCTACCTGACCATGATGGCCGAAATCCGTCAGGCCATAGCCGACAATCGCTTCATAGCTTACAAACAGGCTTTTCTTGCTGAATATCTTGGAAACAGTACACCGGAAACACCCTCAACCAAACGTAGGAAATAAAAGAAACTGAGCATTGAAGCTTTTCATTTCCCTTTCCTGTGCTATATAGAAAGGGTTTAGATCTAATTTCCTGAAGGAGGCAGTTATGAGTGAAATTGTTGATATCTATGCACGGGAGATCCTTGATTCCCGCGGAAATCCGACCCTTGAGTGTGAAGTATTTCTTGAGTCCGGTGCCTTTGGCAGGGCTGCTGTGCCGTCCGGCGCTTCTACCGGTGAGCGCGAAGCATTGGAACTGCGTGATGGCGATAAGGGACGCTACCTGGGTAAAGGGGTACTGCAGGCAGTCGACAACGTGAACAACAAGATTGCTGATGAACTGATCGGCATGGAAGCCAGCGACCAGGTCGGGATAGATCAGCGGATGCTTGAGATGGACGGCACTGAATTCAAGAGTAACCTTGGGGCCAACGCCATTCTGGGGGTTTCACTGGCGGTAGCCAAGGCTGCTGCTGAAGAAGCAGGCCTGCCGCTCTACAAATATATCGGCGGTGCCAATGCACGCGAACTGCCTCTGCCGATGATGAACATCATCAACGGCGGCGCCCACGCCGACAACAACGTGGATATTCAGGAGTTCATGATCATGCCGGCCGGTGCCTGCTGTTTTGCCGAGGCGCTACGGATGGGTGCCGAGATCTTCCATGCCCTGAAAGGCGTTCTCAAAGCCAAAGGCTATAACACCGCTGTGGGTGATGAAGGCGGCTTTGCCCCCAACCTGAAGTCCAATGAAGAGGCCCTTGAAGTAATCATGGAAGCTATCACCAAGGCCGGCTACAAGCCTGGCGAAGATGTCCTGCTGGCTCTGGATGTTGCCTCATCCGAACTGTTTGACAAGGAAAAGGGACTCTACACCTTGGAGAACGAAGCACAGAAAGAAAAAACCGCAGAGCAGATGGTCGAGTTTTATGAAAATCTGGTCAACAAGTACCCGATCATCTCCATTGAAGACGGCATGGCCGAAAACGACTGGGACGGCTGGAAGCTGATGACCGACCGTCTGGGCAAAAAAATCCAGATTGTCGGCGACGACCTGTTTGTCACCAATCCGTCTATCCTGAGAGAAGGTATCCAGAAAGGGATCGCCAACTCGATCCTGATCAAGCTGAACCAGATCGGCACCCTGACCGAGACCCTTGAGGCGATCGAAATGGCCAAACGGGCCGGTTACACCACCGTCATCTCCCACCGTTCCGGCGAGACAGAAGACACCACCCTTGCTGATCTGGCTGTAGCAGTCAATGCCGGACAGATCAAAACCGGCTCACTCTGCCGTACTGACCGTGTTGCCAAGTACAACCAGTTACTGCGGATTGAGGATGAGCTGGATACCACTGCAGAATTTAAAGGGCATAACGTTTTCTATAATGTGAAGAAGTA
>CAZOTC010000110.1:0-8681 GCA_964582605.1 uncultured Geobacter sp.
AATCTCCCTGGGCGGTACGCATGGTCAGACGGTCTGCCGAGATATAGGTCAGCTTGGCCTTTACTGGTGGCGTGCTGCTGGCTTTAAAGGCCGTGATCGTAACTTCGGCCTCTTGACCGATCTTCAGGTCACTGATGTCGTTGACCATGATTTTGGTTTCCAGATAAAGTTCATCGCTCTGGGGAGCAATCTCCATTAACGGCTCCCGGGGCATTATGACACCACCTATGGTGGCGACCTTCAACCCCACCACCGTACCGCTGACCGGAGCCCGGATTACCTGCCGCTCAAGGGTGTCACGAGAGGGGCGCACCCGCTCCTGAAGCTCCAGCTGTTTTACTGAGGAAAGTTTCTGCTCTGTTACCGCATTCTGGATGCGATCGGTTCTCAGCGATACAATTCGTTGGTTAAGTTCTGCCAAGCGCTGTTTGTTAGAAGAAATTCCCGCCGTAATCTGTTCTTTCTCCCCCACCTTCTGGGCCAGCAGCCGTTCCAGTTCCAGCACACTTGTTTTGGTGACATAACCGTCTTTCAGGAGTAAACGGTTTGACTCGAGCTGTTCTTTCAGGGCGTTTATTTCCTGTCCCTTGGCGACCAGCTGGTCCTGCAGCCCTTTGATCCCTTCACGGGTCTGTTCAATCTGGCTTTTCAGCACCTCAACCTGACTTTGAAATGCTTCTTTGCGAGCAATGAAAAGCTTGGTTTCAGTTTGCACTGCAGATGCCGGAAGGCCTTTGGGAAACACCACTGCCGGCAGATCATTCTTTTCAGCCTCCAGCCGGGCCATAGTCGCCGCCTCAGTTGCCGATTGCCCCTCAAGCATGGCAACAATCGGTCGAACCTGATCGTCTTCCAAAAGGATCAGGGGTTGTCCGGCCTTGACCGTATCACCATCCTTCACCAGGATTTTTTTGACGATGCCGCCTTCAAGATGCTGAACGGCTTGCCGCTTGCCCTGGAAAGTGACCTCCCCCTGGGCGATGACAGCGGAATGCAGCGGTGCCAGCCAGGCCCACAGGGCAAAACCTCCGATAAAGAGCGCCAGAATGCCGACTCCCGTCAGGATGATGGAGCGCGGTGATACATTCGTCTCACGGGTCGCTTCGGTTAACAGCCTAGCCATGGGCCACCTCCTGATTGGTTTGCTTTGCCACGGGTGGCTGTGCGGCTGCTGTCTGTGCCTGGATGGCTTGTTGCTGGCTTTCCATCAGCTTCTGCAAGACCGCATCACGGGGGCCGAACATGGCAACCGTGCCGTTCTGCATTACCAGCAGCTTGTCAACGTTGGCGAGCAGGTTAATCTTGTGGGTGATAACGACCGTGGTCACCCCGGTCTGTTTCAAATAGGCCATTGCCCGCAGCAAAGAGGCTTCACCTTCTGCGTCAAGGCTTGCATTCGGCTCATCCAGCACCACCAGTTTCGGATTGCCGTACATGGCGCGAGCCAGGCCGATCCGCTGACGCTGGCCGCCTGAAAGGACGCCCCCTGCCATCCCTATCTGCGTATCATAGCCGTTGGGCATGGTCAGAATCATGTCATGCATACCGGCCAGTTTGGCGGCCGTAATTACCTTTTCAGAGTCGGGTTCTTCAAGGCGGGCGATGTTTTCTGCGATGGTGCCGGAAAACAGCTCGATATCCTGGGGCAGGTAGCCCAGGTAGGGTCCCAGGCGGTCCTTGGGCCAGGAGTTCATATCGGCGCCATCCAGCCTTACCTTGCCGGAAATCGGTTGCCAGACCCCCATCAGCAGCCGTGCCAGGGATGACTTGCCGGCTGCGCTGGGGCCGATGATCCCGAGGGACTCCCCGGCTGCCAGGGCAAAGCTGACATTCTGTAAAATTATCTTGTTGGTGGATCTGATGCCGAAGGTCACCTGCTCCAGAGAGATCTGGCCGGTGGGTGGCGGCAATTCCATGGTGGGAAGCTCCATGGCCTGGACCTTGATAAAGGCATCAAGCCGTTCGTAGGCGGAGCGGGCCTCCTGCAGTCCCTTCCAGCTGCCGATCAGCAGTTCGATCGGCCCCAGTGCCTTGCCCAGCACGATGGTGCCGGCAATCATCATGCCGGGGGTAAAGCTGGGTTCCCGTAATACGATATAGGCGCCGACTCCCAGACCTAATGACTGGATAAACTGCCGGGTGAATTTTGTCACACCGCCAACCGCACCGGCCCGGTTGCTGGCCTTGGTCTGCAGCGCCACCACCTTGTCGTTCAGCATGGCCCAGCGCCGGGTAAGTCCCCCCAGCATCCCCATGGCATTGACCGCCTCGGCGTTACGCAGCGAGATATCCACATATTGGGAGGCTGCTCTGCCGACGGCATTGGCATCGTTCAGGGGGCCTTTGCTCAGGTATTCATTGGTGATGGTAAGAATCAGCATGATAATGGCGCCGCCCAATGCCACATAAAACAGCGCCGGGTGCATCAGATACAGAATAAACATGGCCACCGGCATCCAGGGGGCATCAAACAGGGCAAAGATACCGGCTCCGGTCAGGAAGGACTTGATGGCGTTCAAATCCTTCAGGCCATAGGCATACTGATTCCCTTCAGGAGAGCTGCCCCCTTCGAGCATCTTTTTCAGCAGGTAGGGAGCCAGCATGGCGTCAATGGCGTTATTGGCCTTTACCAGCAGCCGGGAGCGGACCAGTTCCAGTCCACCCATCAGCAATAGTGCTGCAGCCAGCATGATGGTAATCATCCAGAGGGTTTCTTCGCTCCGGCTGCCCAATACCCGGTCATAGACCTGCAGCATGTAGAGAGAAGGGGTTAAAAGCAACAGGTTGATCACAAAACTGAAACAACCGGCCGCCACAAAAAACAGGGCAAACTTGCGGATAAAAGCGCGCATGGCAGAGAACCATAAAACCTTTCGAAGAGTGACAACAGGACAACCTTATCAATATATTAAGTGGTGCGTACGAAGTCAACCTGCCATAGTTGACTTTTTGTAGCTATAAATATAACATAGTAATATTTTACAGTTATATCGTTGAGAAAGTGGGTGTGCTGATTTCTCACAGCTTTGCACACAAAGCTGTTCCTGGCTCGGCGCTGAAAAGTATGGCAAATACGTCGTTGCTCTGTGCTGTTGTTGTCACCTACCATCCCGAGCTGGAGAGGCTTAAGCAGGTATTGGAAGCCGGCCTGCCTCAAGTGGCTGCACTGGTTGTGGTCGATAACGGGTCGGATGAACAGTGTCTTTCGCTGGTACGGAGCTGGAGCCGGTCCGGGCAGTTTGGCGCTTTCTCCCTGATCGAACTGGGTCAAAACCTGGGGGTGGCGGCAGCACAGAACAGGGGGATTGCCTGGGCCCGGGAACAGGGGGGCAGCCATATACTGTTGCTTGACCAGGACAGCATCCCTGCGCAGGATATGACTCGCTTTCTGTTGCAGGCCTCTATGAAGCTGTCGCGTCAGTGCCGTCTGGCGGCGGTCGGGCCGGTTTTCAAAGATGCGGCCAACGGCCGTGTCGCTCCGTTCATACGGATTAACCACGGCGAATCGACCTTGTATGATAAACCGGAGTTTGCCGGTTGCGTCCCGGCGGATGTTCTGATTTCATCAGGCACACTTATTTCGTTGGCGGTTATCGACCGTGTAGGGGCTATGGACGAGTCTCTGTTTATTGATGCTGTTGACACAGAGTGGTGTCTGCGTGCCTGTTCTGAGGAATATCAGTCGTTCGGGGTCATGCATGCTGTCTTGTACCATTCCCTGGGCGATAAAACGCATACGGTCTGGTTTGGCCGCAGACGTCATCTCCCTGAACATACTCCTTTAAGATTTTATTATATTTTCAGAAACAGCCTGTTGCTCTATAAGCGGGGATACATCCCGTTACGGTGGAAGATGAAAAATCTGATAACCCTTGCCGGTCTGCTGTTGTTCGGGACAGCACTGATGCCGGAACGTTTTCGACGGATCAAAATGGTGCTACTGGGCATATCTGACGGCCTCTGCGGGAAGGCGGGCAAATGTGAAGCAGCCTGAAAAGGCTCATCGAGTATCTGTCTGCATGGCAAGCCGTAACGGTGAGCGGTTTATTGAACAACAACTAGAAACAATACTTTGCCAGCTTGGCTGTAATGATGAACTGGTTATTTCAGATGACGGCTCCTCTGATGCAACAGCTGCGATCATAGCGGCATGCTGTGATCCGCGGATCAGATTGCTCACTAATCCCGGACCGAGGAGCCCTGTTCGCAATTTTGAACATGCGCTCCGGCACGCCCAAGGGGAGTACATCTTCCTCTCTGATCAGGATGACCTCTGGGAGCCCGATAAAATCGAGGTACAAACCGGGCTGCTGGCAACCTATGATGCGGTTGTAAGCGACTGCTGCCTGATTGACGCCTCCGGGGAACTGTTGGCAGATTCGTTTTTTGCACTGCGTGGTTCCGGAAAGGGGTTCTGGAAAAACCTGTACCGGAACTCTTATCTTGGGTGTTGCATGGCATTTCGCCGGCGTATTCTGGAACGGGCGTTGCCGTTTCCCGCAAACATAGCAATGCATGATATCTGGATTGGTCTGATTGCAGAGCGGTTTGGAACAACCTGCTTTTGTCCGGAGAGGCTGGTGCGGTATCGTCGGCACGGGACTACTGCCACGCAGACGGGAAGCAAAAGCCCGTTATCTGTTGTCAGGCAGTTCTCCTATCGCTGGTACATGCTTCACCAGGTGCTTTGCCGAAAGATGGTCGTGTGAAGAAGATAAGCATTATTACGGCATGTTACAACAGCGCTCCGTTTATCCAGGATGCACTGCATGCTGTGGCATCGCAACGCTACGGCGATGTTGAACATATTATTGTTGATGGTGGCTCGACAGACGGTACGCTTGCACTGATCGATCAGTGTCGTGCAGCAAACACCCGTGTCATCAGTGAACCTGACCAAGGGCTGTATGATGCTCTGAATAAGGGGATCGCCTGCGCCGCCGGTGACATTATCGGTATTCTTCATTCAGATGACCGATATGCCTCCCCCGATGTTCTGGAGCTGGTTGCACAGGCCTTTGACGACCCTGCGCTTGATGTTTGTTATGCGGATCTCGTGTATGTTGATCGCTCGAAAGACAACCGGATCGTTCGTTACTGGAAATCATCCGACTATCGTCCCGGGCTGTTTGAAAAAGGGTGGATGCCTCCTCATCCTACGTTTTTTACAAGGCGGCAGTGTTACCGGCGCTACGGCACGTACCGGCTTGACCTCGGCACTTCCGCAGACTACGAGCTGATGCTCCGTTATCTGCGGTGTCATAAGATGCGGGCGGCGTACCTGCCACACCTGTTTGTCATGATGCGAACCGGCGGAGTAAGCAATATCTCGCTTGCACGGCGTTTAGCGGCCCATTGTATGGATTGGAAGGCCTGGCTGGTGAACGGTTTGATACCGTATCCCTGGACTCTCCCTTGCAAGCCGCTTCGAAAGCTGGGACAGTGGCGAGCGGCGGCTACTATGCAGGTTACTCAATGAAAGGGGTTTGGGCGTATGCAGCATTTTTCCACTGACCCCCGCGAACTTACTGCCGGCCTCTGGCGAAACCGGGCTCTTATACGGACCCTTGTGCAAAGAGAAGTACTCGGGCGTTATCGAGGTTCAATACTGGGTGTCCTCTGGTCATTTTTCAATCCTGTCCTGATGCTGGCGGTGTACACCTTTGTATTCAGCGTTGTATTTCAGGCCCGCTGGGGTTCCGGCAGCAGCGGCTCAAAAGCGGAGTTTGCCCTGATCCTGTTTGCCGGTATTCTGGTGTTCAACCTGTTTGCCGAATGTGTCAACAGGGCGCCAACCCTCATACTTGGCAATGCAAGCTATGTAAAAAAAGTAGTGTTCCCTCTTGAGGTACTCCCTTGGGTCAGTTTTGGCGCTGCCGGTTTCCATGCCTTGATCAGCCTCGGGATATGGCTGTTGTTTTCACTGTTTGTGTTCGGTCAGCCGCACCTTACCGTGTTGCTGTTTCCGTTGCTGCTGCTGCCGCTAACACTGCTGACCATGGGGCTTTCCTGGCTGTTGGCCTCTCTGGGGGTCTATCTGCGCGACGTAACCCAGGTTGTCGGCATTGTCACAACCATCTGCATGTTTCTTACTCCCATATTCTATCCGTTAAGCGCCATTCCTGAGGCATACCGGGGGATCTTGTACTTCAACCCGCTTACCCTTATTATCGAACAGGCCCGCGATCTGCTGATCTTCGGCAAAGGGATGGCCTGGAAGCAGTTCTGGCTGCTGACGCTATTCTCGGCAGTGGTTGCCTGGCTTGGTTTTGCCTGGTTTCAGAAGACCCGTAAAGGGTTTGGCGATGTCCTCTGACGTGATCTCTGCAGACTCATGAAATTCTCATTATGGTGAGGTGTTATATGCAACAACTACGCTATGTTATGATGTTATTAACCCTTTTGCTGGCAGCCTGCGGAAGTGTAAGCGATACTGCTGCCCCTGCCGCTGGCATAGGGGCGTCAGGCAACCAGCAGAACGTGCTTAAGTCGGAAGCTGCACAGGCGACAACGGTTCGAATCCAGACCGTTATGGGTGATATCGATATCATGCTCCATGATACGGATGCCCCGCTTACGACGGCTAATTTCCTGCGTTATGTCACAAGCGGCGCCTATAACGGCTCCTTTATTCATCGCAGTGTCCCCGGTTTTGTCATCCAGGGGGGAGGGTACCTCTGTGATGCCTCTCGCGGTTGTGGGCAAAAGATCACCTCAAATGCTCCGGTGGCAAATGAATTCAGCGCTTCCCGGTCAAACCTCCGTGGCACCATCGCCATGGCGAAGCTGAGCGGGGATCCGAACAGCGCTACGAATGAGTGGTTTATTAACCTGGCAGACAACTCGGCAAACCTTGATAACCAGAACGGTGGTTTTACCGTGTTCGGAAAAGTAATCGGCGGCGGTATGTCTGTTGTTGATGCTATCGCTGCCTTGCAGGTCGTCAATGCCGGTGGCGCGTTCAGCACCCTGCCCCTGGTGAGCCTCCCCTCCACCGGAACCATTACACAGTCTCATCTTGTGATGGTGCAATCGATATCGGTAACGCAATCCATCCCGGTTGCGGTCAGCTTGACCGCCTCTCCCCGTTCGCCGCAGCCGGCCGGTACTGTCGTCACGTTCACCGCCGCCGGCAGTGGCGGCGCCGGCAGCTATGAATACCAGTACTGGGCTTCCGTGGATGGCGGTGCCACCTGGTCGCCGATCCATGGTGCGTATAGTGCATCAAATACCAGCGTTACGGCCAATACCACAGGTATTCCCGCCGGGACCTATTTGATCGGTGTAATCATTAAGACCGCCGGCAGTATTCCTGCTAACGGCTTGTTTGACAGCTACGCCATTCTCCCCTACACCGTAAGCTGAAACCGCAAGGTTCACTTAGAAAATGTCCTCCAGGGGGCAAGAGCTGTGAGAGTCGCTTGATGATCTCTGAAACCGCCATCAGTATCGGCAATCTGGGTAAATGCTACCAGATTTATGAAAATCCCCGTGATCGTCTGTTGCAGATGCTGATGCGTGGGCGCCGACAATACTATCGCGAATTCTGGGCGTTAAGGGATGTCTCCTTTACGGTCGGACGAGGAGAAGTCTTTGGTATTGTCGGCAGAAACGGCGCCGGCAAATCAACCCTGCTGCAACTGATCTGCGGTACGCTCAATCCTACTCACGGCGACATCTCTGTTCATGGCAGGGTGGCGGCATTGCTTGAGCTGGGGGCCGGTTTCAATCCTGAATTCAGTGGCCGTGAAAACGTCTATCTCAATGCCGCGGTACTGGGCCTGACTCGTGATGAGATTGATGCCCGCTACGACGAAATAGTCGCTTTTTCCGGTATCGGGGATTTCATCGATCAGCCGGTCAAGACCTACTCCAGCGGCATGTACGTCAGGCTTGCGTTTTCGGTGGCTACCAGCGTTGAACCCGACATTCTGGTCGTGGATGAAGCCCTCTCGGTTGGAGACGGCGATTTTTCCCGGAAATCATTTGACCGGATCATGGCGTTGAAGAACAGAGGGGCCACCATCCTGTTTTGTTCCCATTCCATGTATCAGGTCGAGGCCTTTTGCGAGCGGGCTCTCTGGCTTGAGCACGGCGGCATACGGATGCTGGATGCCGCATCCAGGGTCACAGCCGCCTATCAGGCGACACTGGCGGAGCCCCGGCAGGGTCGGCATGACAAGCAACCTATCGAACTGCAGCCTCAGTCGATGGGGGGACGTATCCTGAAGGTATACGGCACGGCAGATGGTGTTACGGGAACGGTGCTGCAGGTAACCTCATTGCAGAGTGATCTGGCGGTGACCATAGAATTTGTGATTGATGCCGGACTGCCGGTGCCAAGTGTCGCTCTGGGCATTGACAACGCCTCGGGTGTGTCAATTGCCAGCGCCGGTTCAGCCAACAGCGGAGTGCAGCTGCAGGTGGACGGGTCAGGCAGAGGGGCGGCGACGGTACTGTTTCCCAAATTGCCGCTCTTGAAGGGCGAATACAGCATATCGGCAATCCTGTGTTGCGAGAAGGCGTTGCACGCCTATGACATTGCCCAGCACTGTATGACGTTGCAGGTGAGTCAGACCGATCTGGCGCAAGGGGTTGTGGTGCTGCCTCACGAATGGCTGCAGGGATGAAAATCTGTTATCTGCTTGAATCCAGTGAGCTTTGCGGCGGTGTGCGGGTCG
>CAZOTC010000111.1:0-8647 GCA_964582605.1 uncultured Geobacter sp.
CTGCGGCGCCACCGGTTCCGGCAAGACCACCACGCTCTATTCAACGGTGCGCCACTTGAACCTGCTGGAAAAGGCGGTCTACTTTGTGGAAGACCCGGTTGAATACCGGGTGCCGTTTGTAACCCAGGTGCAGGTGAATCGCCGCATCAACCTTGATTTTGCCGCCTTTGGCCGCACTGTGCTGCGCCACGACCCGGATGTGGTGGTGGTGGGGGAGGTGCGTGACGGCGAAACCGCAGAAAATGCCCTCTGGCTGGCGGATACCGGCCACCTGGTCTACGCCACCCTGCATACCAACGACATCCCCTCCACCATCCTGCGGCTGAAAGACCTGGGGGCTGAAATCCCCAAACTCTCCTACGCCCTGCGGGGGATACTGGTGCAGAAACTGGCCCGTAAACTGTGCCTTGCGTGTGACGGGGCCGGCTGTGAGGAGTGCAAACAGACCGGTTACAAAGGCAGGACACTTTTGACCGAGTTTGCCCGCTTGAACAGCCCCAAAGATATCTACCGCCTGATCGATCACAAAGGGGAAGACGACCTGCCGTACCAACGTTTTATTGACGATGCCCGGAACAAGCTTATAAACCGGATAACCGACTGCGCCGAGATCCAGCGGGTACTGGGAATCCGCCTGGGTGGGACATGGTGCGCCTCCTGCCGGCAGCAGACCGACTGTAACGACGCCATGGAGATTCTGGATTAGCCATGCATCAGGTCACCTACTTTGATAAAGGGGTCCGCAAAGAGGCGGAGTTCATCGGCTCGGCCGCCGAGATCAGGGAACGCCTGATCGCCGAAGGCAAGGTGGTGCTTTCCATCAAAAAGCCGCTTACCCTGTTTCAGCCCAAGGCCAGACGCAAAGAACTGGCAGCGGTGCTGGTGGCGGTGGGCGACTTGCTTCAGGCCGGTGTGCCGCTTTCAAAGACACTGGAGACCACCACGCAGTCGCTGCCACGCGGCTCTTCGCTGATTACCATCTTAAACGCCATCAAGACCGCCGTCCAGCAGGGACGCGAACTTTCATCCGCCATGACCGCCTACCATTCGGTCTTCGGCAGCACCACCATCTCCATGATCCAGGCTGGTGAGAAATCAGGACGGCTGGCAGAAAGCCTGCTGGGGGCGGCACAGTACATCACCAATATTGAAGAGAGCCAAAACGAGATGAAAAAGACCCTCTCCTATCCGATGGTGATCTTTGTCGTTTCGGTGATCGCCCTGGTGGTGAACACCCAGGTGGTGATCCCCAAGATACTGGCCTCACAACTGTTCAAGACCGCTCTCAAAGGGCAGACCAACTTCTTCATCCAGGCCTTGTCCGCCCTTTCCCACATCGTGCCGGTAGTTTTTGCCACCTTGGCGGTTGTGACGGTGGTTGTGGCGATACTGTACAAAAGCCGCCAGCAAGAGATGGAAAAACTGCTGCTCTCTGTACCGCTGATCCGGGAGCTCTTTTTCTATCAGGGGTTCTATGTGGCCTTCTTTTCCATGGCAAAACTGATGGAAACCGGCATTCAGCTGACCCCGGCCCTTGAGATTGTGCAGGATACCTCACGGACCATCGCCATTCGCACTGAATTTGACAATGCCATCAAAAAGGTAAAGGAGGGAGAAAGCTTCTCCTACGGCTTTACCTGTTTGAATCCGATCGAGAAGACCATGCTGGATGTGGCCCAGAACTCAAACCGGGTCACCGAAAACCTGGGGCTGGTGGCCGACCGCTTCTACCGGGGCTACATGGAAAAGGTCAAGGCCCTGGGGCCCAGGGTCTACGCCTTTGCCCTGATCTTTGCCGGCGGCATCTTTCTTCTGATGGTGATGGGTATCATGATCCCGTATAGCAAACTACTTGGAGGACTGCATGGCTAACGATGCAGCGCTGGATACACAGCCTGACTTTGCAGCAGAGGAACGACCGGTACTAAGGAAAGAAAAACAGAAAACCGTCCCGGATCCGCCGCCGGCTCTCGTCGATACCTCGCACCTTGTGTTCAGCGATGAATTTGTCATGGACAGCGTGGGAATCGAGCAGAAAGAGATTTCGGCCTACATCAACGGCAAGGCAGCGCCGCTGCTGGGTGATGACTTTTACTACGGCTATCAGTATCAAAACGGCATCCTCTCATTTATCGCCTTAAAGAGCAAACAGCATGTGGCCGGCAGGCTGCCGCTGTTCTATCCGGCGCTGCTGCTGCAAGGCAACTTTGTCTACAAAAAGCCGGATGCCGATTACTTCTACTACATTACCAACAAAGACGGGTTCTGCTCTGCCGAGGTTGCCTACGAAGAGCGCCCGAACCACCTGATGATCCAGCAGGTGCCGGTCAACAACCCGCCGGCAACCCTGAAACTGACCTGGTCCCTGGCCAGAAAGAACCTGCTGCTGAACGCCGCCCTGCTGGCTGTGTTTTGCCTTTCCGCCCTGTTTTTGTTCCTCTCGGCACAGGGGTATGACACGGCACGAAAAGAGCAGCAACGGATGGCGGCGCAGGTCTCCCCGGTGGTACCCCGTGGGTTACCCCCCTTCATCAACTCGGTGGCCGACCTGGGGAAAAAGATCGAAGGCAAGGGGTTTATTGAAAAGGTAGCCCTGGCAAAGGATCAGCTTACCTGTACCATCAAGTTCAAGCAGGATGCCGATGCACAGGTTTTTTTACGCACCACCGGAGGGAACTATGAAGGCGATAAGGTTGTATATACTACCGCTCTTTCTGCTGCTCGCTAGCCTGGCGGTACTGGCAAAGGGGATCAAGGTGCGACAGGATGCGCAGAAGAGCTGGAAGGATGTGGTCAAGACCCAGGTGCAGCAGCAGATAAACAGCCTGGTGCCGCCTGATGATGCCCGGATGCTGAGTCTGCGCAATCTGACCCAGGCCATTGGCCGTCAGTATGAGCTGCCCCTTGAGGTCTCCCTGAAAGGGACCACCATGATGGCAAAACCGGACCTGACCAGGATAAAACCGGAGCAGGTGCTGGCAAACGACAGCAACATCTACGGCTTTATCAACACGCTCTCTGCCCTGCCGTACCGGATGGAGTATGAGAGCCTCTGTATCGGCAACGGGTGCGGTCCGGAAGGGTTCAACCTGACCATTACCATGAAGGGCGTTTAACGCAAGAGGAGGGCTGCAGCTATGACCAGACAGACCGGTACCAACGGCTTGAACAACGACAAGGGGATTGCGCTTCTCAGCCTGGTGGCAATGACCGCCATCATTCCGCTGATCATCCTGCTGCTGTTGTCGCTGAACAGCAGCCAGGCGGCCCATTCCCGTTATTTCAACTCGGCAGACACCGTGCTGAAGATGAAAGAGATCAAGCAGTATCTGATGAACCAATCCAGGGATATTGATGATGACGGCAAATATGAGCCCCCCGCTCCCACCGGTACTGCCCTGCCGGCCGGATCATACAATGCAAAGGATGCCTGGGGGCATGACTATATCTACTGCGCCTGGGACCTGGGGACCCAGAACAGCGCCGACACCATCCATTTTTCGAACAATAACGTTGCCCCGCCTGACAGTTATAACAACCTGAACAGCTCGCTGTTGACCGGCCGGATCGTATCCCTGGGCCCGGACGGCATCTTCAACGGCCTGCCGGGAGAGACCCCCTGTAACGCAACCATATCGCGAGGCGATGATATCTTTGTTGAGTTTACCCAGGCCGAGATCGGTCAGGTGCCCGGCTGGCGGCGGGAAGCGCCAACCGGCGCAGAGACCGCCAACAAGATCAAGCTGATTACCAAAGCCGATACCGTGGTGATTGGTGAATCTCCGACAACCCCTCCCGTAACGCCAACGGTCAAAATGGATGTACAGGGGGGTGTCCTGAAGGCAACCGACGGTCTGGTGATCCAGACCACCACGGTTGACCCCCAAAATCCGATCAACGGCCAGATCTGGCTACTTCAGTAAGGCAGGGAGATCGCAATGAAATCCATAATCAGATCTATCGCCGCACTACTGCTCTGTTGCCTGCTTCACCTGCCCGCCCAGGCTGCCGGCCCCTACTGGCAAGGGCTGCCGGCCGGACAACCGGCCTGGCAGGCCTGGTCACCATCATCACCAATCCCGGTGGTGGCGCCATCCGCCTACCCGGAATCGCCGATGCTGGCCCTGCAGGAGGCCACCAGCGCCACACCGGCCTACCTGTACTCACTGCACAAGACCAAACCATCCGGCATTGCGGCTATTTATGAGCGCGACCTGCTGCTGCAGAAACGGGACTGGAAGAGCGGCGCCCTGGTGCCTGCGTTCGGCACCAACGGCACCCTGTCCGATGTCAACTCCTGGCATAATCACGTTCCAAAGGCGCTGGTGCTGGGAGGAGACGGCTATCTGTACATCCTGTACTACGATCACCACGACATCACCTACCGGATTCAGAAACGGGACCCTGTCACCGGAGCCCTGGCAGCCACTTTCACCGTCGGCAATATCTCGTTTCAGAAACTGCTTCCGTTGCCCGGCAACAACGGCCTGCTGCTGATTACCAGCGGGATGGACGGCATCTACTCTGCCTATTTTGCCACACGGCTGTCATACAGCAACGGTGCCGTGCTGGGATCGTACCGGGCTGCTATCGATAAACAGTGGCTCACCACCACCGACTTTGGCGATGCCGCCATAGCAAACGGGTACCTCTATACCGCCATCAACATCAAAAGTCTGACCGACCAGAAATACCGGATCACCAAGGTGGATGCCATAACCGGCGCCGAACAGTGGGCGCAGACCTACACCAACCCCCTCTTTCAGAAGGAAAAGGCCACCTCCATCGCCGTTGACACCAGCGGCATCTACCTGGCCGGGGCCAACACCCAGGATTTCATTATCATTAACGTCTCCGACAACTTTGTCAGAAAATATGACCTGAACGGCAACCTGGTAACCGGCTGGGGGCAAGGTGGGGGTACGGTTAAAATCCCGTTTTTAAGCGGTTTTTTCCAATCCGTTGAAAACCTGACCCTGCGGGTAACCGAAAACACCCTCTATCTGCTCAACAATGGCACATCAAGTTATTCTTTCTTTTTCATACCGCTTTCCAGCAGCAGCTCGGCAACCTTGAGCAGGATTAACAAGACCACCGGTGTGCCTGACAGCAGCTTTGCCGACAGCGGCCTGGCCAAGCTGGCCAAGGGCAAGTTTCCCTACATGGTGCTGGATAAGTGGGGGGCCATCGGCATCATCGGTTCCGATGACTCCTACACCGGTGACTATATCGCCAAGCTGTCGGTAGCGCCGATCCCCTACGGGCCGCTGGTGGACAGCGGCATGCGCCAGAAAACCGCAAACGGTGTTGTCAGCATCGCTGCCGAGCCTGCCGGGTATTCCAGTTCACCGCTGCGAATACACAAAAACGGCTCAACCTACAGCCTGCCGTTGGTGGAAAAGAACGACCCGAATGCAGCCGGTATTATGATTGAGACACCGCTCGGCACCAAGTCCCTGACCAAATTTAACTGAACCCGGAGTGAGCATGTTTACCAGGATTGTTGCGGTATGCCTGACAACAACGGCGCTGGCAGCACAGATAGCAACCGCCAGCCCGTTTGTTGAAGGCAACACCCCCCAGAAGAATGAACCCAAAGCGGTAGCGACAGGCGCACCAAAGCCGCATCTGCCGACGGTGCCGTTACCGCCGCTGCCCGGCGTCACCCCGGGCGCTCCACTGCTGCCGGCCAAAAAACGCTGGGAGTTTACCGGCAAGATCGACAACCGGGTGATTGTGACAGACACCCAGAGTGGTGAGATCCTGTCTCTGGCTGAAGGCGAAAGCCTGCCGGGCGGCTGCATCGCCGCCTTTGACGGCGTACACTGCGGCAAGGATGCTGCTGAAAAAAAACGGTCCGTCAGGGTAGAAACACGCACAGTTGACCCTGCACACCGCCTGGATGAGCTGATTTTTTCTGCCCAGAGCATTGCACAAAAATGCATTCAGCTGGATGACACCTTAAAATCCGAGATCGTCCGCACCAACAAGACCCTGCAAGGCAAAGAGGCGGAACTGGCCCAGGCAAAACAGGAACTGGACAGCCGGCAACAGACCCTGCAGCAGTTGGATGCTGAACGGACAACGCTACAGAAGCAGCTCCTGCAGGCGCAGGCCCAGATAGCCAAGTATAAAGACGACACCGCCTTTCTGCTCACCACCATCGCCCTGTTGAAACAGCAGAAAGGGGCAACCTACAAACTGCCTGGCGCTGAAGGGCATATATTTAAAGGCACCGATGGCGGCACCACTATTCTGCTGAACCTGAAAGAGACTGCACCTGCTATTGAGCCAGTGGCCCCCGCAGAGCTTGCTGCACCTGCTGCTGATACGACAGACCGGAGGAATAAATGATACGGACCAGAACCATGCTCTGTGGAGTACTTTTCAGCACGCTGCTGCTGGGCGGCTGCTCATCCATCCAGCAGATACGCAAGGATGATCTGCCTACCCAGCAGGAGCTTGCTAAAAAAGCGGAAAGCATGCTTCCCGCCGAACCTTCCATCGTCAGGCTGTCGATTCCGAAGAACGCCTTTCAGGTCCATGAGGCCAAGCCGTTCACCAATGACCGCTACGTCTCCATCAGCATGCACAATGTCGAGATCCGCGATTTTATGAAGGCATTGGCAGCCAGCACCGGCCTGAATATAGTCTACGACATGCCTGACAAAAACGGCCTGTCACCGTCCTACAGCCAGGCACCCCCGCAGCAGGGGCAGCAGCAGCCTGCCACGATGCAGGGGCCTGCCCGTTCACGGATGGTATCGGTTTCCTTTAACGGCAGACTGTCAGACCTGTTCAAGACCCTCTCCGATTCAACCGGTTACTTCTTTTCCTATGAAAACGGCGCCATTGTCATGAAAGAGCGCGAAACCTTCAGCGTGCTGGTGCCCAACTACCCTGATCTTTTAAAGTCGGTTGAGGCCAACATGGTCAAGTTGGGGGCCGATGGTGTCGGTTACGACGACCTTTCATCGTCACTGTCATTTCGTACCGATTATGCCGGATACCAGCGGATAAAAGAGTATCTGGACAATCTGAAGGATAACGTCTCACTGGTCACCATGCGGATCGTGCTGATGAATGTACGGTTAAACAACGGTAACAGCCTGGGGATCGACTGGTCACAGATGGCGGTGGGCTGGCAGTCCCAGAACATCCAGAACCTGGGTTTCAAAAAACTGGCAAAGCTTGATGACAGCTCCTCATCAACCGGCACCACCACCGGCACAACGAGCACAACCACCCCGGCAACCAACCTGTTTGAACAGGGGATCGGCGCCCTGTTTAACACGACCGGTGCCAACCTGTTCATGGAGTCATCCCGTTTTTCCCTCTCGGCCCTGTTCAGCTTTATGGAAAACTTCGGCAAGTACAACGTGATGCAGAACGTCTTTGTTGAGACCATGAGCGGCAAGAAAGGGAAGATTGAAGTCGTCACCGAATCTCCCTACGTCTCCGAGATCGGCATTTCCTCTCTTTCCAGCACCAGCGGCGCAACTGCGGCAACGGCCAAGACTGCCACCGCCAAGGCCGGAGTCATTATGGACTTCACCCCCTACTACAACAAGAAACAGCAGATGTTGACCATCAACCTGAAAGTGAATGTTGAGGGTGTGAACCGCTACGTAACCATCACGGCCGGTTCACAGTTAGGCACATTCCAGCAACCGGAGACCACCAAAAAGTCCGTCGAAACCTTCCTGCGGATGAAACCGGAGCAGGTGGCCATCATTGGCGGGCTGGTCTATGAGATGAACGATGATAATGTCAACGGTCTGCCGGGAGACACCTATCTGACCAAAAATGTGACCGGCAAAAAAGAGAAAGAAGAGTTGGTGATTGTGGTCAAACCGACCATTATCGAATTTATTCCTGAGAGCTGAGATGAAGGACGTCTGCAGACATGCATCGATCATCGTCTGTATCGGGTTATGTCTGAACCCGGTCATGGGTCACGGCTTCTGCTTTGAAGAGGCTGGCAGGATCTACAACCTGCCGCCAGCCCTCCTGATGAGCATAGCCAAACAGGAAAGCAGCCTGCGACCGGATGCAGTCAACCGCAATCTGAACGGCAGTTATGACTTCGGCCTGATGCAGATCAACTCAAGCTGGGCCAAACGGCTGGGGCCGGAACTGTGGTCGCAGCTGGGAGATCCCTGCACAAACCTTAAGGTCGGCGCCTGGATCCTGCGCCAGTGCATCAATGACTACGGCTATGGCTGGAAGGCGGTAGGCTGTTACAACAGCAGAACGCCGGGCAAAAACGAGCGTTATGCCCAGCGCATTGCAGCACAATTGACAAACCACAGCATGCAGGCATCACTGACCCAGGATGGTGCACGATGAGCATTCTAGTCGTTGAAGACAACCGCGAAACCCGCCGTAAAATAGTGGCTGACCTTGAGCAAAACGGGTTTAAGGATGCTGTGCTCGAGGCGGTAGACGGCCTGGATGGTTTTCAAAAGGCCTCGCAGAACGCCCCCGACATCATCTTGTGTGATATTGAAATGCCACGCATGGACGGCCTTAAGTTTTTGACTGCAATCCGTTCAAGGACCGAGACTGAACATATTCCGGTACTGCTGCTGACCAGCAATACCAGTCGCGACATCCGACTGAAGGGCCTGACAACAGGAGCGCACGA
>CAZOTC010000112.1:0-8565 GCA_964582605.1 uncultured Geobacter sp.
GGCTGCTGGTGGATGAGTATCAGGACACCAACCCGGTGCAGTACCGCCTGATCCGCCTGCTGGCCGGTGAACGCAAGAACCTCTGCGTGGTGGGGGATGACGACCAGTCGATCTACTCCTGGCGCGGGGCTGATATCCGCAACATCCTTGAGTTTGAAAAGGACTTCCCCGGGGTAACCGTGATCCGTCTGGAGCAGAACTATCGCTCTACCCCCACCATCCTGCAGGCAGCCGGTGCTGTAGTGGCCCGTAACTACGGTCGCAAGCCCAAGACCCTCTGGACCGAAAACCCTGATGGTGATCTCATCCGCTGTGAACGGCTGGAGAGCGATCGGGCCGAGGCTCGCTTTGTCTCCTCGGAGATCGCGCTGCTCCAGCGTAACGGTCTGCCGTTGTCCGAAATGGCAGCCTTCTACCGCACCAATGCCCAGTCCCGCCTGCTGGAAGAGGCCCTGGCCGCAGAAGGGATTCCGTATCACCTGGTGGGAGGAGTCCGGTTCTATGCCCGGATGGAGATCAAGGATATCCTGGCCTACCTGCGCCTGCTGGAAAACCCTGCGGACGAGGTCTCGCTGAAGCGGATTATCAATGTGCCGCCACGGGGAATCGGTGCCGCGACCCTGGAACGGGTGGCTGATCTGGCCCACCAGCAGCGGATTACCCTGTATGAGGGATTTGAACGGGCTGCATCATCCGGCCTGCTCGGTCCGGGCCCGAGGGGTAAAGTGGCTGCCTTTGTGGAACTGCTGCAGCGGTTTCGCCATCTGGCTGCGACGCAGCTGATGCCCGAACTGGTAAGGACGGTGCTTGAAGAATCCGGCTATCTTGCGCGGCTAAAGGAAAGCAGGGATGAAGAGGACGGCGAACGCCTGGAAAACCTGGCCCAGCTGGTCTCGGCGGTAGAGGAGTTCAGCAGCAGCAACCCGGAGGCAGGGTTGGCAGACTTTCTGGAACAGGTCTCCCTGGTTTCAGATCTTGAGCGGGGTGAAACCGGCAGGCCTTCAGTTACCCTGATGACCCTGCATGCTGCCAAGGGGCTCGAATTCAAGGCGGTCTTCATGGTGGGGATGGAGGAACGGCTGTTCCCCCATGTACGTGCCCTGGATGATCCGGACGGCATGGAGGAGGAGCGCAGGCTCTGTTATGTGGGGATGACCAGGGCACGGGAGCGACTCTACCTGCTGAACAGCCGGAGACGTCTGATCTTCGGACAGGAGCAGGCCAATCTGCCGTCACGGTTTCTGAAAGAGATACCGGGGGAACTGATGAACAGTGGTGGCCAAGGGCCAGGGGCCAGAGACCGGAAAATACAAGTTGACCGGCCCCCGGCCCCCGGTCCCCGGACCCCTCTTACCCATAACCTTGCCTCTGTTGTCTCACGTGCAGCCGAGGTTGAAGTGGTGCCGGAACCTTCAGATGAGTATGGCAACGGTATCTACGTTGGGCTCAAGGTACGCCACTCCAGATTCGGAGTCGGCACCATCCGTAAGATTGAAGGCAGAGGAGATGACCAGAAAGTGGTGGTCTGGTTTGCCGACGGCGGTCCCAAAAAACTGCTGGTCAGGTTTGCCGGACTGGAACGGGCGTGACAGATGGAATCCACTGAACTTACCTACGAACTTATCCTTGAGGCCCAGGACCGGCTACGCAAACGGGTGCGCCATACTGAGCTGATCAGCTCCAATCACTTCAGTCGCCAGCTGGGTTACCCACTCTTGCTTAAGTGTGAAAACCTGCAGACCACCGGAGCCTTCAAACTGCGCGGCGCCATGAACTTCATGACCGCTCGCGACCGCTCAGAGTTGCTACAGGGGGTAACAGCTGCCTCGGCAGGGAACCATGCCCAGGGGGTAGCCTACGCCGCTGACCTGCTGGGTGTTCCGGCCCGGATCTTCATGCCTGAAAGCACCCCGCCACAGAAGGTGCAGGCCACTCGTGACCTCGGGGCAGAGGTGGTGCTGACCGGTGCCAACTTCGACGAATCCTTTTCAGCAGCCCAGGCAGACAGCCTGCAGTGCGGTACGGTCTTTATCCACCCCTTTGATGATCCGCTGGTGATGGCCGGTCAGGGGACCATCGGTCTGGAGATTCTGAAAGACCTGCCTGATGTTGCCAATCTGGTTGTGCCGGTCGGCGGTGGCGGACTGTTGGCCGGTATTGCGGTGGCGGTCAAGGAGTTGAATCCCGGGGTTCGGATCATCGGGGTTGAGACCGCTGCCGCCCCCTGCATGTACCGCTCGGTAGCAGCAAACAGCATTGATGAGGTCCCGCTGGGTGTCACCATAGCAGACGGTATAGCAGTCAAAAAGGCCGGGCAGCTGACCATGCCGATCATCCGCGATCTGGTAGATCAGCTGGTGCTGGTTGAGGAAGAGGAGATCGCCCTGGCTATTGTCGCCTTGCTGGAAAAAAGCAAACTGCTGGTTGAAGGGGCCGGGGCAGTCACGTTGGCCGCTCTCCTTAATCACAAGGTGCAGAATCTGAGGGGCAAGACCGTTTGCCTGCTTTCCGGCGGCAACATCGATGTGCGTACGCTGGCTCTGGTTGTGGAGCGGGGACTGCTGGCTGCCGGTCGCTATCTGAAGCTGCGGATTGAATTGCAGGACACCCCCGGCGCACTTGCCCATCTGACGGCGGATCTGGCCACGGTACGCGCTAATATCCATGATATCACCCATGACCGCCGCACCCAGGGGGTGGTGATGGGCAGGACTGCAGTGCAGTTGCTGCTGGAGACCCGGGGCTGCGATCATGCTGCCGAGATCGTCACACATATGCGGGGGCTTGGCTACCTGCTGGAAACGGAGTAGGAGCTGATGAAAACGCTGGTTACCGGTGCGGCCGGTTTCATAGGGTTCCATGTCAGCCGGTATCTGCTTGCTCAAGGTGATCAGGTTACGGGCCTTGACAACCTGAACGATTATTATGATCTCAGCCTGAAACAGACCAGGCGGGATCAGCTGACATCGTTTGACCGGTTCAGGTTCATCAAGGCAGATCTTGCTGATCGCCCGGCAATTGAAGCGCTGTTTGCTGCAGAGCAGTTTGATCGCGTCATCCATCTGGCAGCCCAGGCCGGTGTCCGTTACTCCCTGAAAAATCCACACGCCTATGTTGACAGCAACCTGGTCGGCTTTCTGCATATCCTGGAAGGCTGCCGTCGGCATAGGATACCGCACCTTATCTACGCCTCATCCAGTTCTGTCTATGGCGCCAACGGCTCGGTACCGTTTTCTGTGCATCACAACGTTGATCACCCGGTCTCACTCTACGCCGCCACAAAAAAGGCAAACGAACTGATGGCCCACAGCTATGCAAGTCTCTACAATCTGCCGGTTACCGGCCTGCGTCTGTTTACCGTCTACGGCCCCTGGGGCCGCCCCGATATGGCCTATTTTTCTTTTACCAAAGCGATTCTTGAGGGAACGCCAATCGAGATTTACAACCAGGGCAGGATGCAGCGTGACTTTACCTATATCGATGACATTGTGGAGGGGATCGTCCGTATTGCAGAGCATCCGGCACAGCCAAACCCGGACTGGTCCGGAACCAATCCGGACCCCGGCAGCAGTTGCGCCCCGTACCGTATCTACAATATCGGCAACAACCGCCCGGTTGAGCTGCTGCGGTTTATCGAACTACTGGAGCAACAGCTCGGCAGGACAGCACAAAAAATCTTTCTACCGATGCAGGCCGGTGACGTGCCTGCGACGTTCGCCGATATTGATGACCTGATTTCCGATATCGGCTTTAAACCGGCAACCTCCATTGAAGAAGGGATCGAAAAATTCGTGCGCTGGTACCGGGATTATTACCGATGCTGACCAGACCAACCTATATCGGGATGGATATACCTGATATGGGGTATAATTTTTCTCTCCAAGCAGCAGGCATAACCCCAGACAAAGCTCAACTATTTTTATTTATTACCATATTTTTTAGAAATCCATTTTGGCATGCCTCCTGCTTAAAGAAAAACATCTAAACCCCAAAAGGAGATGTACACAATGAAAAAGATCATCGCTTCCCTGATCGCTACTGTTGCTTTCGCTGGTTTCGCTTTCGCTGCTGAGGCTCCTAAGGCTGACGCTCCTAAGGCTGACGCTGCTGCTCCTGCTGCTGCTGAGAAGGCACCTGCAAAGAAGAAGGCTGCTAAGAAGAAGGCTGCTAAGAAAGCAGAAGAGAAGAAAGACGCTGCTGCTCCTGCTGCAGACGCTGCTGCTCCTGCTAAGAAGTAATTTCTTCTTGCACGTAGTTAAAAGGCTGTTTCCTTCGGGAAACAGCCTTTTTTTTGCGACCCTGCCTACCGATCGGTAACCATCTCCTTGACAAACAACACCCGCTGACCTATATACCGATCGGTAACCACACCGCCATGGAAGAGATTATGCCTGAGACGTCATCCCTCACCATCCCGCCCAATGCCCGCCAGCGGCTGCTTGATGCAGCACTGGAACTGTTTTCCCGTAAAGGCTACGCAGCCACGTCGGTTCGCGAACTGGTGGAAGCAGCCGGGGTTACCAAACCGGTACTGTACTACTATTTTAAAAACAAGGAAGGGCTCTACCTGACCTTGATGGGCGATGCTCTGGGCGATTTTCATCAGGTGGCCGAACACGCTCTCTCAGCACCAGGCAGCGTGACGGAACGCATTCACGGCTACTGCACCTCACTCCTGGATATCTTTGTCGAGCGCCTGGCAACAGCCCGCCTGATCTTTGCTATCTACTACGGCCCTCCCCAGGGAGCACCGGCTTTGGATTTTGAGGCATCGTTCAGCACCATGCTGACCCATATGGAACAGCTGGTTGCTGAAGGGATCAGTTCCGGCGAGTTCCGGCCGGTTAACCCGTCGGATACGGCCTGGGCTATCGTGTCACTGCTTAATACAGCCATGGAAGAACAGCTGCATCAGCCCAAAGAGGTCCGGATTGACCGTGCAGGTCTTCTGCGGCTGCTGGCACTACTGTTTGAAGGGATCAAACGATGAAACAACGCACCATACTGATAGCGTTACTGGGGCTCGCCTTACTTGCCGGTTGCGGCTCAAAAGAGACCGGAGCGGTCAAACCACCGGTTGCCGTTGACCTTGCTGTTGCAGAGACGCGTGATCTGCAGGACAGCATTGAGGTAACCGGCTCACTGGAACCGAAGTTTGCCACTGATGTCAAGACCCAGATCCCTGGGCTGGTGAAAGAGGTCTACGTCACGCAGTGGGTCAGGGTCCATAAGGGGCAGCCCCTGGCCCGGATTGATGTCAGCGAAACCGAGGCGTTGGTAAAACGTGGTCAAGCAGCGGTAATGGCTGCCAGGGCGCAGCTGGCCCAGTCAAAAGTATCCCTTTCCCGGGCTGAACGTGAAGAGGCCCGTTCACTGAAGCTGAAGGAGGCCGGACTGGCCACTCAGCAGGCCGTGGATGATGCCCGTACCGAGACGTCGGCTGCCCGTGCGCGGGTGGAGTCTGCCCAGGCCCAGATCAGTGTGGCGGAAGAAGAGGTCCGGCAGGCCCAGGCGCGCCAAAGCAAGGGGCTGGTTGTTGCACCGATGGACGGGGTGGTGGCACTGCGCGAGGTGAACGTTGGTGATCTGGCCGGCGACGCTGCGGCAGGCAAGCCGATCTTCAGAATTGTCGACAACCGCATCCTCAACCTGACCGTCACGGTTCCATCCGCCGCTTCTGCACGGATCAAGGCAGGCCAACCGCTGATCTTTACCGTTGACTCACTGCCCGGCAAAATTTTTCAGGCAAGGATCATGTTTATCAACCCCGAGCTGTCCAGCGCCGACCGGTCACTGAAGGTAATTGCCGAGTTCCAAAACCACCCGGAACAGCTGAAAGGCGGCCTGTTTGTCAAAGGCAGGATCATCACCGGCAGCCGCAGCAGAGTCCTGCAGGTGCCCCGTGCCGTGCTGGGCAGCTGGGATACCAACGCCCGCAGCGCCGGCATCTTTGTGGCCGACGGCCAGACCGCACGCCGGCGTACCGTCAAAACCGGCGCGGTCAGCGGTGATCTGGTTGAAATTACCGAGGGACTCAAACCGGGGGAACAGTACGTTGCACGGGGCGGCTTCACCCTGCGGGATGGTGACCGGATTGCAGTAGCCGTGCCGGACAGCAACGCTGTTGAAGGGAAAAAACCATGAACCGTATCAGCACTGCCACTGCCTGGATCAGCCTGCTGCTGGCCGGTATCTGCGAAATTGGCTGGGCCGTGGGTTTGAAATATACTGAAGGGTTTACCCGCTTCTGGCCATCAGTCGGTACCGCAGCCAGCATGCTGGTCAGCATGTGGCTGATCACGATTGCCCTGCAAGTAATCCCCATGGGAACCACCTATGCCATCTGGACCGGCATCGGCGCTGCAGGTACGGCCCTTTTGGGGATGGCCCTGTTCGGCGAACCGGCCACTATGGCCCGGATTGCCAGCATCGTCCTGATTGTTGCCGGCATTGTCGGCCTGAAACTTTTCTGAAAGTCACCTCATGATCCTTTCCGACCTGTCCATAAAGCGTCCGATCTTTGCCACCGTCATGATGCTGGCCCTGGTGGCGCTGGGTTTCTTCTCCTACAAGCGTCTCTCGGTGGAGATGTACCCCAACGTCGAGATTCCGGTCATATCGATCATCACCAAGTACCCCGGCGCCTCGCCGGAGACTGTGGAACGGGAGGTATCCAAACGGATTGAAGAGTCGGTCAATCAGATCGCCGGGGTCAAGCATGTGCTGTCCTACTCCCGCGAATCGGTTTCCACCGTTGTCGTGGAGTTTCGGCTGGAAGAACGGCTGAACGAGGTGGCCCAGGAAGCACGGGCCAAGATCAGTTCGATAAGGGGCCAGTTGCCCAAGGATATCGAAGAGCCGATCATCCAGAAACTGGATTTCAACGCCATGCCTTCGGCAGCCGTTGCGATCCGTTCCAACAACCTCCCGCAACGTGACCTGACCACCCTGGTGGATAAAAAGATCAAGAAACGGTTTGAAAGCGTAGCAGGCGTCGGCAAGGTCGAACTGATCGGCGGAGCAAAGCGTGAGGTCAATGTCCAGGTTGATCCCGTGCAGCTTGAGAGTCTGGGGCTGGGGGTCAACGATCTGGTCACGGGGTTAAAGGGTGAAAACGTCAACACCCCGCTCGGCAGAATAACCAGGGATGGCACCGAATACCCGCTGCGGATTGAAGGCAAGCCGGACCGGGTCGATGAATACCGGCAGATGGTGATCAGTCGTAAAAACGGTCGGCCAATCCACCTTTCAGAGGTGGCCCAGGTCACTGACGGAGTTGAAGAACGCCGCAAGCTGGCGCTGGTGAACGGCCAACCTGCCATCGGCCTGGACATCTACAAACAGTCCGGCGCCAATCAGGTGCAGGTGGTGGATAATGTCAAAAAGGTCATTGAAAAACTGAAGGCTGAACTGCCGCAAGGTATTGAGATATCGCTGGTGCGTGATGCCTCAATCATGACCCGCCAGTCGCTGGCCGATGTGGAAGAAACCCTGCTGGTGGGCGGTTTTCTAACCGTGATCATCGTCTTCATGTTCATTAACTCCTGGCGTTCCACGGTGATCACCGGCGTGACCCTGCCGATCTCGGTGATATCTTCGTTTATCGTCATGAACGCCATGGGCATGACCCTTAACGTGATGACTCTGATGGCGCTCTCTCTGGCCATCGGCCTGCTGATCGATGACGCCATTGTGGTGCGCGAAAACATCGTGCGCCACCTGGAAATGGGCAAGGATCATATGGAGGCTTCACGCTTCGGAACTGCCGAGATCGGGTTGGCGGTCTTTGCCACCACCATGTCGATCCTGGCGGTCTTTGTACCGGTGGCCTACATGCGCGGGATCGTGGGACGGTTCTTCTTTCCGTTCGGTATCACGGTATCCTTTGCCGTACTGGTCTCGCTGTTTGTTTCCTTTACCCTGGACCCGATGCTCTCTTCCCGCTGGCATGACCCCTCAATCCATCTGCGTGGGAAACGCAAGGGCGTTGCCCGCCTGCTGGAGCGCTTTAACGACTGGTTCGACCATACTGCCGACCGCTACCGCAGCCTGATCGCCTGGGCACTGAACCATCGCCGCAAGGTGGTCATCACCGCCGGCATCACCTTTGTCCTGGGAATGGTGGTGATGAGCACCCTGGAATCATCCTTCATGTCCACTGAGGACACCAGCGAGTTCCAGGTCTCTTTCCAGACCGCTCCGGACGCCGGCATCCGCGAGACCGAAGACCGACTGCACAAGGTACTGGCCCAGGTCAAGGATATCCCCGAGATCAGCCACACCTACGCCACCATCGGTGCCGGAGACAACGGCACGGTGCGGGACGGCCTGCTGTATGTCAAGCTGAAGGAGAAAAAGGACCGCACGCGGAGCCAGTTCGAGATTCAGCGCCAGATCCGTGAGCGGTTCCGCACCATACCGGGCATTACCTTCTCGATTGACCTGGTCGGCTCGGTCGGTTCAGCAGCCAAACCGCTGAACGTCAATATAAAAGGGGATGATACTGCCCTCCTGAAGAAGTATGCCGCCCAGCTTAAGCAGGAGATGTACCGCATCCCCGGGGTG
>CAZOTC010000113.1:0-8495 GCA_964582605.1 uncultured Geobacter sp.
GACCGCCGGAGTGCAGATCGTCACCATCACCAGGCCCCCGGTGTATGATGAGACGGCTGGAACGATCACCTTTACCGCGAAGATTCTCTACGGGACAACTCCCGTTGGCACAGGCGGTCTGCGGGTAACCGCTCCGTCGCTCTTTGTTGACGGCGGCTCAGCAACCTATTCCGAGACTGATCTGCAGAAGCTGCTGGCCCAGAAAGACTGCACCAACTGCGACCTGAACGGGGCAGATCTGAGCGGCAAGGACCTGAGTGGAAAGACGTTGGTCAATGCAAAATTGCAAGCGGCTAATCTGACAGGCACCATCCTCAAACAGGCGGATCTCACCAGTGCCGACCTGACCGGGGCCACGGTTACAAGCGCCAACATGGTCGGTGCCACCCTGTTGAACACCATCGGGCCAAGCGGAATGAGCGGGCGGGTTGTCAATCTGGTCAACAACTGCACGATTGATATCTGGGCGGCAGCCTCCGGCAACACCTATGCGCCGCGCTGTTCAACAACTGCAGATTGTCACGGGGGGGAATGCAAGGATAACCAATGCACCAAGTTTCCGTGCGGAAGCAACGCAGACTGTGCGGAGACCAATACCTACTGCGGCGGCGTCCCCTCGTTCAAAGACTCCACCAGCTGCAAATCAAATTCAGACTGCGACCCGTATCAGTTCTGCAATACGCTCACCGGCCAGTGCGGATGGAAGAACTGCACCTACGTGCCGATACCGGTTGAACGAAAGCAGATAGTTGATACGCCGGCAAGCTGCACAGCCAACAAGGATTGTGGCACTGACCAGTTTTGTTACACGACTACCTCAACCACCGGTAAGTGTGCAAAACTCCCGGTAGCTACGGAGGGTAACAGCTGGCAGCTGAAATCTGCCGGCACAACGCCGCTCTTTATCCCGACCCCCTGGGCCGGTCGTTTCTGGCCTCGGACAGGCTGTTTAATCGGGGGAAATATCTGTACTGATCTGTATGCAGGGAGTGATCAGCAGTGTGCAGCTACTTCAGTGAATAATGATCGTAAACTGTTGGTGCCGCTCACCAGTCCTCAAGCGTATCAGCCCAAGTGCGCTACTGCCGGTACCGCTAACTGTGCCTGCCGGAACGACAGTCAGTGTGGTCCGCCTGCCAACAACAGTTCGATTGCGGGGGGTAAGTGTGACCTTGTGAGTACACCGGCATTTGATGCTGGCCAGCAGCACACACAAAGTGAATGTACGGTTGGAGATGACGCAACCTGTGATGCCGTTAAAGGTGTTGGTTCCAACTATGTCTGCATTCCGGAAAAGATAAGCAGTGCCGGCAAGGAGGTTACCATAGGTGTCTGCGGCTACCGGAAGTGTGTGGCCTACCAGTGTGACAGCCTTGGCAAAACCATATGCAATCCGGCAGTCTTTTCCTGCCAGACCGGCACCTGCTACGACGAGCAGACCCCTTCAAATCTGACCATGAACTGTCGCCAGAGCGGACTCAATTCGCCTACACTGGCAGAATTGAACATGTTCATGCCGACAAAAGGGATTGATTTTTACGATATCAGCCTGGTTGACGGCGCCAACGTGCCGGTTCAGATCGCTCCGGTGGTGAACACCTACGCCCTGGAGGGATCAGCGGATGCATACAACACCCAAAAGGCGTGCAAGACCACAGCCGACTGCTGGAACGCACTTGATTACAACTGGGTCTGTGACACCACGAAAGGATCATGCGTCAACAAGTTTTACTGCGGCAGCCCCGGCTGCGTCTCCGACTGCGCCTCCTACGGCACCAAACTGACTGACCCCTCGACATGGGGCGGGAGGAACCTGGCCGTGCTTAAGGCAGATTGTCCGGAAGAGCTGCAGCTGAGAGCCAACAACAAAGTGGATGGCGATTATGTCGGCTGTCTGTCGCCGACCGATGCCTGCAGTCCTGCCCACAAGGGTGATTCGTGGCGTACCGGCCTGAACTGCGATACGACGCATACGGATCTTTTCCAGTGTATTGGAACGAACGCAACGTCGTGCTATTCCGCCGGAGCAGGCGCAAGCTGCTGCGGGTATCCTGACTGGATGAGCGACTTCGGAACCCTGAAAAAGCTTCCGTCGAATCCCGATTGGGTGAGTAAAGCTCTGCCGTACTACCGGAAATTCCATGCGGCGTCGCCAACCTCCTATACCTTCCCCTATGACGACAAGTCCGGCACCTTCACCTGCAAAGGGAAGAGCGATACGGTCAATGTGAACTACACCATTACCTTCTGCCCGAAGTAGCTTCGGGCAGTACGGGCGTACACAACGAAGGTGAGGAGGCATCTATGAACGTCCGGAGATCGTGGTTTAAACGGATTGTATTACTCAGCTTCACCATTCTTACCGCTATGCTGGCAGGTTGTGCAAGTGACAGCAGCAACACGGAGTCGCTGAATATTTATGAGATCTGGGCCATGAAGGCCAGTTTCACTTCCGTAGCAGGGGACTCAACAGCAACGCAGTTTCAAGTGAGTCTCTCCAATTCATTTACAGAGGATGACCAGGTTTTGTATTTCACCAACCGCGGGGCGCAGCGAGCTGGAACAATGAGTCTGGGCAGTCTTGTCACCAGTGTCTGGCCTCGAATCTACGGCAGTGTTGCGCCGAACGCTATCCTGCAGGGGACGACCACTTCGCATGAGACCGTATATATTTCCTGCATTGTGGACAAGCCGGTGTTGAACAAAACAACCGGTCAGCTCGATTTCAGCATTACCTATCTTGACGGACGACGTCCTGATACCGGCCTGGCGCTTACGGATGTGCAACTGATTATTACCAATAATTCGGCAACGGCGCAGCCTGCCCTCTGGTCGCACAATCTGGATGGCGCTACCGGCACTCTTGAACCCTCCAGTACGAATGACGGCAGCTATACCTTCCGCATTCAGAAGGCTGCTGGAACGGTGTATGGCATAACCTGCGCGCCGCAGCGCAAGACCGAAATGATCACAACAAGCGAGTATATAAACAGCTGGAACATCAGATATGGCACAATTTCTCCAAATGTCAGCATCTCATATACTGACAGCAGCCTGGCAGCTGATGGCGGTGTGTTTACCGCCACCCTTTCGAATCCTATGTACGATGTGTTTTCCGACAGCATCAGTTTTAAGGCTACAAACCTGTACTCACCCTTTGGACCGATTGGCAAGACAGCAGTGACCCTGCAGGCACCAACGGTCTTTATCGATGGCGCCGATTCACCAAGCCTACCTGTTACCATCAGTAACCGTTCCGGACGTGATGCGTATATCAAGATCATAGGGAATAGGGTGGACGTGGAGCCAGATCAGGCTACGATTGAAAAGGGGCCGATCAAAAATGGGCAGGCATTACAATTTAAAATAAACAAGTTAGATGCTGGTAGAATTTACATATCGTATGACAACAAACTCAGCTATGTCGATCCTGATGCATTCAACACGATGAGAAACAGCACGAGAAATGATGATTATTATACCAGGTTTGGCTGGGTTGAAGTGACCTACAAGGGTGGGCTCTATGATGTTGCAAACCTGACAGCCAATGATTTTTATGCGCTGCCAATTGCGCTTGAAACCTTTAAAGGTGACTTAAGCCTTGGACGTCTTGCCTTGGCTGACGGCAAAACAGGGAATATGTTGAGGAGTGCATTGCTGGGCGTTGTACCGGCTGGTGCTGACAGCCCCGAAATCAAAACAGATGCGGGGATGCTCAGAATACTGGCACCAGTAAAAAAACCTCAATCATATAAGAGTTTTGACGACCTTCTAAAGGCCTTGCCGAGCGGAGGGACGAGCTTCACTATCTCAGGAAAGTTTTTTGGAGGAGCTACTGGACATGCTAACAGTGAATATAATTTTACCGGAACAGCCGATGCTACGAACATAATTCTCACAGGCACAGCAGACAACGACAACAGGCAGCATACACTAAAGATATCATTGCAGAGCCTGATGTCAGACCCGAAAGGTATCGATCTAATACATTATTATGGAATCTTTACCTGTAACGGCACGTTTGATGTCGATGGCACCATACGCCCGGTAAGTGGTAAAAATCAAACAACAGGTTATGACTATAACGATGTGTATGCCGCTGTATACAGAGATCTGGTTACAGCCTTCAACCTTGGCTTTATACAAGCAGGGATTAAGAATGACAGTTCAACCTGGTGGTTGGCTGATACGGTACCTTTTCAGGGCAGTTATTATAATGGATATGCAAAAACAATAGCCGACTATTACCCTGACGCATATGGTTTTGCGTTTTCGGACAGGTATAAGAGCTTGCTTACCAGTTTAACGTATCCAATAGATAAAATGACGATAACGTTGCTAGGGGATGGCGACACATCTCCGCAGCCTACATTCTCCGGCACGAAAAACCCCCAATCCGGAGATATCAAATTCAACATGAGTATAGAAACGCCGGATGGCTCAGGATTTGAAAAAACAAAGTTTTCTTTTAATACCAAGGTATTCGACAAGGGCGGGGCTGTTTATACGTTCCCCGGTACTTCGCCAACATCGCAACTTCCTGCGAATCAAAACAGATTTGCCCAATTAACCCAGGTACCGGCAAAAAAAGGATTAAATGCGTATGACATACATGTGCTCGGCACTAAAACCACACTGTTTGTCTTTGTGGGGCTTCTCAATAATAAAGTTGACCCGGCAACAACGTGGGTGACGGGAGCCGGCTCACATTCATGGTTAGCCAATGATGGAACACTGGTGGTGTTTACAGGCGGTTTTTAATCTTTGGGGGTAAATTCCCCGCTGCTTGTGGCAGGGTAATTGAATGGGGGCAGCCGACCGGTTGCCCCCTTGTTGATTGACAATGGCAGTAGTTACCCATTATTCCCTGAAGTTGGTGAACTGCATCTCAACCCCAAGGTCCTTGCCCTTCAGCAGCTGAATCGTCTCCTGCAGGTCATCCCGGTTCTTGCCGGTCACCCGCACCTGGTCGTCCTGGATCTGGGCCTGCACCTTCAGCTTGCTCTCCTTGATCACCGCGATGATCTCCTTGCCCTTTTCCTTGGAGATTCCCTGCTGGACCGAGATGATCTGGCGCACCATGCCGCCTGAGGCAGGCTCTACCTTGCCGTACTGCAGCGCCTTGATCGAGATGTTGCGCTTCAGAAACTTGGTCTGCAGCACGTCGATCACGGCCTTAAGCTTGTAATCATCTTCAGACAGCACCTTGACAGCGTCTTTTTCCTGGGTGATCTCGCTCTTGGAGCCCTTGAAGTCATAACGCTGGCCGATCTCCTTGATGGCCTGGTTGACGGCGTTGTCAACCTCCTGCATATCTACCTTGGATACAATGTCAAATGACGGCATGGACTAACCTCCTGAAAATCAGGTTGAGGTCAAGGTTAAGGTTAAGCAACACGCTCAACCACAACCTCAGCCTTAACCTATGGTTTTATAATTTCGACACCTTGCGGCACCTGAAAGTTGAATTTTGAAGCCGGCAGTCCGCTGTTGGTCCTGACCTTGCTGTAACTGATCCGGGTCTCGGTGCCGCTGCCATCGACAACCACTGACGAAGCCACCGGGAAGAGGTCTTTTGCCTGCCCGTCAGCAAGAAAAGCGGCAACCGACTGTTCCCGGATGGAAAGGCGCAAACGGGACAGGACTGGCGTCGGCTTGCGGGGGGTCAGATCCAGCTGGTAGTTGCCCTGTTTGTCCCGGGCAGGCTTGCTGAAGGTTGCACTAAAATCCTTTGAGACATTGCCCAGGCCGGTCAGGTAGGCCATGCCGATGCTGTTACCCCCCTTCATCATTCCTTCCAGTGATGAGACCAGCACCTGTTTGTTCTCCGGCTGATAGAACCAGACCTGTTTGCCGTTGGAGATGATACTCTGCTTTGGCACCGCATAATCAAAACGGAACTGGGCGGTACTGCCGGCGGGCCGTCTGAGGGCCAGTTCACCGTTCCCTTTTTGCGGTTTGGGAAAACCGGCCAGGGTCGTGGTCTGGGTAAAGCCGGCCTGCAGGTCCTGCAGGGAGGCGTACCCTTGTTCAAGGGTTGCGATGACCTGCTGCAGGGTTGCTTCTGCAGCGTGCGTTGTACTGACGGTAAGACAGAGCAGCAGGACAACCAGGGAGATACCGACATACTTTTTCATTGCACTTGTTCTCCGTATTCAGATCTGTCTACGCAGGCGGCAGGGTCGACGATAAAGACGATCTGCCCGGTACCCAACAGGCATGATCCACTGATACCGCGCAGGCTTGAGAGAGGCGGACGCAAGGGGCGGGCAAAGATTTCCTGTTGCCCCCATAGCCGGTCAACCAGCAGGGCCACCGGCTGACCACCTGATTCCGACAGCAGAATCGGCAGCATGCCATGCTCCGGCAGAGTCTCTCTCTGACGGAAGAAGGCCGGCAGGTTGCGCAACGGGATCTCCTGCCCGTCATGCAACAGTGACAGGCTGCGTCCCTTTTGGATGATTTCCTGCCGCAGCACCTCCCGGGTACCGGTGACCGCACTGACCGGAACCGCCAGCAGCAGTTCTCCGCAACTGACCAGCAGGGCATGGATGATCGCGACACTGAGCGGCAGCCGCAAGGTAAAACTGCTGCCTTGTCCGAGGACTGATTCGATAGCAAGACTGCCGCCAAGGCTGTGAATAGCACTCTGCACAACGTCCATGCCGACCCCGCGGCCGGATACCTCGGTAACAGCAGTTGCCGTAGAAAAACCGGGGGTGCAGACCAGCAACAGGATCTCTTCCGTTGTCATGGCTGCGGCCTGTTGTTCATGCAGAATCCCCTGGCTGACCGCCTTTGCACGAATACGTGCCGGATCCATACCACGACCGTCATCGCTGATTTTAACAAGCACCTGATCCGTCAAGCGACTGACCGACAGGCGCAGCGCTCCCTCTTCCGGCTTGCTGCCGGCGGCTCGTTCTGCCGGTGTCTCCAGACCATGGTCGACAGCATTGCGCAGCAGGTGCATCAACGGCTCAATAATCTGCTCCAGCACCCCCCGATCCAGTTCAATGTCGTCCCCCTGCATCTGGAAGTTGACCTCCTTGCCGCTTTTACGGGCAAGGTCACGCACCATACGGGGATAGCGTTCAGCAATGGTAGAAAACGGCAGCATCCGGGCCTGAAAGACTTCCGACTGGAGCTGTCGCAGGAGTGTTGTCAGCTCCTTGATCGGCTGCCTCAGACTGACAGCATGATTTTGTGCAGCCCACTCTTCCAGGCTGTGACGCACGGTCAACAGTTCACCCGAAATGGTGACCAGTCGGTCCAGCAACGAGGTCCTGATCCTGGTTGTCGTGGTATCATCACTGGTACGGAAGGAAAAGTCAGCCGGTTCTTTTGCACCAGGGGGAGATGCGACTGCCTGCTCTGCGGATTTCTGAACAGGCTCAACCACATCAGCGGGGGAATACGTACGGATAGCAGTAGCAAGTTCATCCGTATCGGGCAGCTGCGCACCTTGTGCAACCAGCTCGACCAGCTGTTCCAGACGGTCAACAGCAGACAGCATCAGATCGGCAACAGCCTTTGAAACCGTTACATGGCCGTCACGCATCTGCACCAGCAGGTCTTCCAGGGCATGGGCCAGTGAGGAAATCTGGGTAAACTGCATTGTGGCCGCCATTCCCTTCAGAGAGTGGGCATGCCTGAACATCTCGTTAATAGCGGAGGCTTCGCCAGTCCCCTCTTCAGAGCGCAGACAGAGCTTGCCAAGGACGCTCAGATGCTCTCTGGCTTCACTGACAAACAGTTCCCGGTAACGGGAGATATCCATGGCTAGCCGACTCTCCGAGACATGACGGCTCCTGATTCTTTTTAACCTGCCAGTTTCTGCTTCAAAAGGTCGTTCACCACCGCCGGGTTGGCCTTGCCCTTCATCGCCTTCATCACCTGGCCCACAAAGAAGCCGAACACCTTGTCCTTGCCGCCCCGGTACTCCTCGACCTGCCCCATGTTGGCGGCCATGATCTGATCAATGGCGGCCTCAATGGCGCCGGTATCGGACACCTGGGCCAGCCCCTGCTGCTCGACAATGGCGGCGGCATCGCCACCGTTCTTCCAGAGCTCTTCAAAGACCTTCTTGGCAATGGTGCCGGAGATGGCGCCCTTATCAATCAGGCTGATCATACCGGCCAGCTGCAGCGGTGAAACCGGGCTCTGCACAATATCCAGCCCGTTATCGTTCAGGGCACGGGTCAGCTCACCCATCACCCAGTTGGCGGCCCCCTTGGCATTGCCGCACGCTTTGGCACACTGCTCAAAGTAATCAGCCAGCGGGCGTGAGCTGGTCAGCACATCGGCATCGTACTCAGGCAGGCTGTATTCGCTCAGGAAACGCCCATACTTGGCCTCCGGCAGTTCCGGCAGATCGGTCCTGACCCGGTTGATCCAGTCGTCAGAGATCACCACCGGCACCAGATCCGGGTCCGGGAAGTAGCGGTAGTCGTGGGCCTCTTCCTTGCCCCGCATGGAACGGGTCACCCCTTTGT
>CAZOTC010000114.1:0-8438 GCA_964582605.1 uncultured Geobacter sp.
AACGGCAGGGCGCCGATATGGTCTTCATGGCCGTGGGTCAGCAGGATACCGCGCAGTTTGTGGGCCCGCTCCCGCAGCCAACTGAAGTCGGGGATGACGTAATCGACACCCGGCATGTCGGCATCGGGGAACATCAGACCGGCATCCACCAGAATCAAGTCATCTCCGTACTCATAGGCCATACAGTTGATACCGATTTCTCCCAGGCCACCCAGAGCCACAATACGCAGTGGGGCATCAGTCATTGATCGGTCCTTTACGCAATGCCGCCAGCACCGCAATTTTCTTGTCACAGCAGTCAATCCAGCGCTGGCCCGGTTGCCGCAGCCAGCGGACGCCGTAGAAGGCGCTGCGCAGGGAGCGGTAGGCAGCCAATGCCCGTTCAAGGTCCCCTGATCGCTCGGCGGTCTCCGCCATGAGCCAGATCTGTTCGGCAGATTCCTCAATCCGTGATGAAAAGGGAAGATACATCCTGATGGCCGATTCATAACCGGTCAGGGCCACCATGAAGTTACCGCTGCGGAAACCGGCCTCAGCTTCATCGTACTGAACCTTCTGGCGCCACCAGACATTTGCCGTCAGTAACAGCAGGCTCAGCATGAGTGATATCAGTACCGTTGAGACTAGGCGGGTCATCAGGTTCACTCCAGAAAAAAACGGGGCAGTATTGACAGCAGGAAGCCAACCATCATCAGGGCCATTCCCGCGATGGTCAGCAGGCTGGGTAGCAGATTACGCGGCGAAGGCCGGCGGTGGGCAGCGGACAGCCCCCAGCCAAACGCCGACAGACCAACGAGTACCAGCAGCAGATAGTGGGGAGCTACCATGTCAGGCCGCCGTTGATAGCAGCGGCTACCCGCTCCATCAGCCATTCTTCCGCTGTTGCCCGTTTCATTCCCTCCGGGATGATGATGGGCGGATGGATATGGATCTGTACCGTTTTACCCAGGTTCAGGCCCAGAGAACCACCGGGATTGATGGCAAAACTGCCGGAAATGCTGACCGGGACCACCGGAACCCCTGCCTTGACAGCCAGTAAAAATCCGCCCCGCTTGAACGGGAGCATCCTGCCGTCCCGGGTACGGGTCCCCTCCGGAAAAATAATGACACTGCTGCCGGCCTTGATCTGTTGGGCTGCCTCATCCATGCTTTTGAGCGCCTTGCGGCCATCACCCCGATCGAGCGGGATATATCCCCCCCTGCGCATGGACCAGCCAAAAACAGGGATCTTGAACAGCTCCTTTTTTGCAATCCAGGAAAGCGGGCGGGGGAAGTAGCCAAGCATGGCCAGAATATCGAAATTACTGGCATGGTTGCTCATTACAATGATCGGTCCGTCCGGAATATGCTCAGCGCCACTGACCTCTACCTTGAGCGCAGCCAGGCGGATGCCCAGCCGCCCCCAGAAGCGGGCAAACCAGCTGTAATACCTGCGATCCAGCAGGGTCGAAAGGATCGCCGCTGCAGCAATCGGAAAGGTAAGCGGGAAAAACACCGCCATATAGAGCAGACCACGCAGAACAGCCACAGCACTCCCCCGGTAAAAATATGCGGAAGTGTAGCTATTTTGGCTGCCAAGGTCAAGTTATGCCCGAATACCTTGCACCAGGTCTGTCCGGATGGTATATAAAACGTCCGCACCGTACATTATCAGGAGGATGCAATGGCCAGTCTCAATAAAGTTATGCTGATCGGAAATCTGGGAAAGGATCCGGAGGTTCGTTACACCACGTCGGGACAGGCGGTAGCCAGTTTCTCCCTTGCCACCAGTGAAAAATTCAAGAACAAGAGCGGGGACTGGGAAGAGCGTACTGAGTGGCACCGGGTCACGCTGTGGGGCAAACAGGCTGAAATAGCAGGAGAGTATCTGGCAAAAGGCAAGACAGTCTATATTGAGGGCCGTCTGCAGACCCGCAAATGGACCGATCGTGACGGTAATGAAAAATACACGACAGAGATCGTGGGCGACCGGATGCAGATGCTGGGTGGTAAAGGAGATGCCGGAAGCGGATCAGGTGCGGCACGTCGTCCCGCTGCTGGGGGGGGATCCGAAACAACGGTCAGCTATGATGAGCCGCCATTCCAAGACGATGACATCCCATTCTAAAGCCCACCTGAACCAGAAATGTAAAGATTAGCCGTAATATTTCGATATTACGGCTTTTTCTATTGTTTGATATGACTGAAACCAGCAGATGCTACGCCCATGAGGTGTCATAATGGATAGCAACCAGCATGATGTAACGCAACCAACGGAAGAGCTGCCGACAGCTGTTGCAGAAGCCTCGACCCCTTCAACAGATGCAGAACCTGAACATGTCGCTGAAACGCAAGGGCTTGAAACCGTTACAGAACAGCCTGAAGGAGCCGTGGAGGTGGTCGCTGAATCTACGGCTGCCGAGGCCCCACAGCAGAATGCCGCGGACGACGAAGATGGCGAAGAGATGCCGTTTGTTGATGTTCAGGCAGGTGCGGCGTCACTGTCGGAGTACTTGACTGGTGGCGCTGCGCTTACGGAGAATCTACGCAAGGCGGAGCAGGAGCTTGAGTATCTGCGGGAACAGATCAGGCATGATCCGTCAGTAGTGGCTGCTATCCAGGAACAGCAGAACAAGCTTGAGTATATCGCTGCCACCACGTTCGAGGTGAGTGAGAAAGTTGCCGAGCTCTCCAGGACCGTGACGGTTGTGTCACTGGAACTGCAGAAAGTTGTTGATGAAACGGAACAGCTGAGAAGCTGGGCTG
Organism: uncultured Geobacter sp.; assembly: GCA_964582605.1. GTDB lineage: Bacteria > Desulfobacterota > Desulfuromonadia > Geobacterales > Pseudopelobacteraceae > Trichlorobacter. Next base: position 2,746 of record CAZOTC010000114.1, read on the forward strand.
ATTCATCAAAGATTACCAGTGCCCTCTCAAAATCGTTTCTGATCGTGTCTATTACCGTTTTGGTGGTATTGCTGGCAGGGGTCGGCTATCTGTCGGTCAATCAGCTTCAACTGCAGCAACGGCAGGACAAGGTCTCGGCAGTTGCAATGCAGGCTGTTGAGACCCAGGAAAAGCGGATGGTTGAGTTTAACAGGCAGTTTGCCGGACTGGTCGGGCAGGAGATAAAGAGTGAGCGCGAGGCGATCAGCAAGGAAGCTATTATGAGTAAGCTCAATCATCTCAGAAGCGGGGCTCTAGAACAGCGGTTGTTGAGGAAGAGCAACGGTGATTGGCTGATACCGCGTGGCAAGACAGAAGAGCTGATTACCGACCATGTTACGATTGAGGCCCTGAACAGGGAGTTTGAAAAGTCAGGCAGGGCGCTGGTGACGCCCCCCACGGTGCCGCCGCATAAGGTGTTGTCTATTCTAAAGCCGAACGGTAAAGGGGGAACTGACGTCGTGGTAACCCGTGAGACATTACCGTAACCGATCCATGAAAAGAGAAACCGGCTCCAGCAGCAGTCAATTGAAAACCGTGCTGCCGTTTCTTGACGGGCTCCGATGGCGTTATGCCGTCGGGGCCTTTCTACTGATTGTCACCAACGCCTGTGCCTTGCTGATCCCCTGGTTGTTGAAGCTGGCGGTTGACGGTTTACAGCACCCGGAATCGGCGTTGCTGCCGGTAGTCTCTGCAGCCGTCCTGATCGCCTTGGTTTCCGTTGCCTATGCGGTGGTGCGGATCTTCTCCCGAACCGTGATCCTGAATGCGGCCCGGATGCTTGAGTTTACTATCCGTGAGGCACTCTTTTCCCGTTTAATCGCCCTTGATACCGGTTTTTTTTCGCGGGAGCGGACCGGCGATATCCTTTCACGATTTGCCAATGACCTGACCAACGTGCGAATGCTGGCAGGGTTTGGCGCTATGAGCATCCTGAATACGGCTATCATCTATCTGGCTGCTCTCTGGCTGATGCTGCAGATCAACCCCTGGCTGACGGTTGCGGCGGTTGCGCCTCTGCCGTTAATGGTGCTGGCTGTCAGGGCGATGAGCGGCAAGATTTTCAGCGTATCACGCCAGGCCCAGGATGAATTGGCCAGGCTTTCAAGCCTGACCGAAGAATCGGTCGGTGCAATCAGGCTGATCAAGAGCTATTGCCGGGAGACAGCTGTTGCAGGGCAGTTTGCTGCTATTTCAGGGCAGTGTCTTACAAAGAATCTTGAGCTGGCGCGACTGCGGGGGCTGGTGATGCCGATCATGGCGCTGGCCACCGGGGCTGGAACGCTGGCTGTGTTGTACCTGGGCGGGCGTCTGGTCATTACAGGTCAGATCAGCCTGGGGCAGTTTGTGGCGTTTTCCGGCTATCTGGCGCTGCTGGCCTGGCCGACTGCGGTGCTTGGCTGGATTCTAACCCTGGCACAACGCGGAGCCGCTTCGATGGAGCGCCTGAATGAGCTGCTGCAGGCCCCTTCAGCGATTGTGGAGGCGAGCGATGCGCTGCAGCTGGATCATCTGGAGCATGGCATTGAGGCCCGTAACCTCTCTTTCAGGTATGCTGAACGCACGATCCTGAACAACGTGTCGTTCTTCGTGGCCACTGGTGAGCGGGTAGGGATTACCGGCCCGGTGGGCAGCGGAAAGACGACCCTGCTGCGGCTGATTCCCCGCCTGTTGCCGTCGGGGAACGGCATGCTGTTTGTTGATGGGCATGATATCAACAGGTTAAGGCTTGCTGCGCTGCGGCAGTTGATCGGCTATGTCCCTCAGGAGACCACACTTTTCTCACGGAGTATTGCCGAAAACGTGGCCTATGGTGGTGATGGACCGGTTGCCTATGCGACAAAGCAGGCCGGACTTGCTGAAGACCTGTCAGGCTTTGTCGACGGACTTGCTACGGTGGTAGGAGAGCGGGGCGTCACTCTGTCCGGTGGGCAGCGACAGCGGGTGGCACTGGCACGGGCCTTGGTGCGGCAGCCTGAGCTGCTGCTGCTGGATGACCCGCTGGCCTCGGTCGATGCCGGGCGGGAGGATGAGATTCTTGATGCCCTGGCACAAGGGTGGCAAGGCAAAACCGTGCTGATCGTCTCGCAGCGGCTTTCGGCGTTCCGTGATTGCCGGCGGGTGCTGGTGCTTGACGAAGGTAGGATTGTGGAACAGGGCACACCTGATGAACTGCTCAAGCTGGGCGGGCGGTATGCTGAACTTGCCAAACTGCAGGGTCAAGTGGCAGGGGGCAAGGGGCAAACGGCAGCGTGAGGCTGCCCATGCAGAAATGGTTAGAAGGGATATCCTAAACCGACGTATACTGCCGGTCCGTCCTTGCCGATACCGATATCCACCCTGCCGACGATGTTGGGCCGTACCGTGGCCCTGAAGCCGATACCGGGGTTAAATTCAAAGCTGTTGGTATTGGCCTTGGCAAAACTCTCCATGACCGCCCCCAGGTCTATGAACGGTGCGACCTCCCAGTCCGCAGTAACATTGAAAATCTCCCAGCGGAAGAGGCGAATCCGCTCCTCAAGGTTTAACAGCAGGAAACTGTTGTCGATAAAGCGGTTTCTGCCGTAACCGCGCAGGGTGTTTTCCCCCCCCAGAATACTCTGTTCAAGAAACGGCACTTTCTTGTTGTCGGTGTCGCCCAGCGTCTGGTTGTACATCAGTCTGAAGACCGAGATGAAGCGCTTTGCATCGTCGTGGGGGATATAGCCTTTCAGTTCCACCTCATAATGACGGTAGTTTTCCGCTCCTCCCAACGCCTTGATAGTCGGTTCAAAGGTAATCCGGGCATAGCCGCCGTAGGTTGGCAGGGTCTTGCTGTCATAGCTGCTGTAGATCAGTGAGATGCGGGGGGCAGCAGTGGTGAACCCGTTGATTCCCGGCACGTTCTGGGGAGAGAACAGGTCGGTAATGGATGGAACCGACGTGATCGCCCCCTTGCCGATCGAAACCGAGCGGAAGCGATGGCCCAGCTCAAGATAATAGTGCCGCCCCAGAAACCAGGTTGCAGAGAGGTTATAGGTGATCTCACGGTTGGTATAGTTGGTTTCCTGCGCAGCGGAGGAATGGGCCTGAAAACCGAAAAACCGGGACGACCCATCGGCAAACCAGCCCAGAAACCCTTTCAGCTCCAAGTCTCCATTCAGCAGGCTGATATCCCGGATCCGTGCCTCGTAATCAAAATTCTTCTTCTGTGACTGGGACAGGTTGAATTCAATAGCCTGCTCAGGGGACGGATTGACAGCCCCGTAGACCGTAGCGGTCATACCGAAGTTCTTGTTGTAGTTGATTTGAGGGGCCAGCAGTGAATAGATCTCGTCCTTCTGATTATGTATCAGGAAGGCGGCCAGAGCCCCAGATGTGATCCCCTCATTGGGCGAAGAGGCGATGACCGGCAGCGGTACCGTCACCACCTTGACCTGCTCACCGCACGTCTCATTGGTAATGAGCGGCAGATTTTGCCTGGGAACAACTGAGGTGCACGCTGACATGCTGATGAGACAGAATAGGCACAAGCCCGTAATAATAGACTGATTTGTTGACTTTTTACGCATGCTGGATATCTACACTGCACAACCTGATCTGTCAATGCTTTCGGATTTGCATGCCGGTCAGTTTGCTGGTACTCTTTGAAAGATATCGTTATCGGCAAGAAGGTTTCACATGAAGCTGAATGCAAAATTGATTCTGATCATGCTTTCCCTGCTGGTGCTGGCAGTAATTACGCTCTTCAGCCTGAATCAGTATTCACAGGTCGCTCTGGTCCATGAGATTCAGGAAAGCTCGCAGGAGATATCGAAAGCTGTTCAGCTGAGTATTGCCGATCTTACCTCCGAGATGGAAACTTCGCGACTGAGTGAATATCTCGATAGTGCCCGGCAAAAAGGGATCAATGAAATCAATATTATTAACAGTGAAGGCGAGATCATTGACTCAACCAACCCGGAAAAGATCGGTAAACTCAAAGATCTGAAGAAGCTGGAAAAAGGGGTCAGGTCTGCTCCGCATAAAGCAGAAGGGGCAACGATTCTCTCACAAAAACCGTACGATGTGGTGGTGCCGGTCATTGTGGGCGATGAACACCTTGGCTACGTGCAGGTAAATATGCTGCTGGATAACATCCAGAGCATTCAACGTTCAAATTTTATCAAACGTCTGGCAGTCACCGCCATGGTCTTTACCGTCGGGATCGCCTTCACAATCTATCTGGCACGACGTTACACTGCTCCAATACACCGTCTTGCCGAAGATTTCAAAAAGGTTTCGGCCGGTGACCTGTCCGTCACCATTCCGGTGGAAAGTAATGACGAAATCGGCGAGCTGGCAGCTGCGTTCAACGAGATGGTAGAAAAACTGCGCGAGCGTGAGGTGCTGGAAAAGCGGCTGTACGAGGCAGAACACCTCTCCCGGGTAGGGCAACTGGCTGCCGGTATCGCCCATGAAATCAGAAACCCTTTGAATTACATCAGCCTGGCAATCGATCATCTGCGAAGCGAGATGGTTGCCCAGTGTCCTGAGCGGGCTGACGAGATGACCGGCGTGGCGGACAAGATCCGGGAAGAAGTGCGGCGGGCCAACTATATGGTGGTCAACTTCATGAACTACGGCCGGCCGCTAAAGGTTCGTAAGTCTTTGGTTAACTATCAGGAACTGCTTGACAAGATTCTGCCGGTGCTGCAGGCAAAACTTGATGAACAGGGGGCTCAAGTAGTGGTAGAGGTAGCCCAGGAACTGCCTGAGCTGTATCTTGATCCGGAGCTGATGCGAAACTGTATCACCAACTTTATCACCAATGCAGCCCAGGCCATGCCTGGTGGCGGCGTGATCAGGGTGGGGGCCGAACTGGACAAGGATGACCCGGGCTGGGTCTGTCTCAGCTTTGCGGATCAGGGGGTCGGTATAGCTGAAGATGAACTTGAAAAGGTATTCCAGCCCTACTTTACCACCAAGGAGGTGGGGATAGGACTGGGACTGGCTATCACCGAGCGGATAGTGAAGGAACATGGCGGTGAGATTTCCGTCACAAGCCGTCCCGGAGTAGGAACAACCTTTACGGTACGGTTGCCGATGGAGGACGAGAGAGGATGAAGGGAAGTATCCTGATTGTTGATGACGAAAAGAGCCAGCGCGAGATCCTGACCATGATCCTGCGCAAGGAGGGCTATGATACCACGGATGTCTCCGGTGTATCTGAAGCGATGGAGCTGCTTAACCGGCAGGAGTTTGATCTGATCCTGACCGATCTGAAGATGCAGGGCCAGTCCGGGTTGGACCTGCTGGAACAGGTTATGGCGGAAGATCCGCAACAGTGCATGATCATGATGACCGCCCATGGTACGGTTGACTCGGCTGTCGGCGCAATGAAACGCGGCGCCTTTGACTATCTTGAAAAACCGCTTGAACGGGAAAATCTGCTTCTTACCCTGAAACGCGCCTTTGAACGGATTACGCTGGTCCGTGAAAACCGGGTGCTGCAGAAACGGGTGGCCCAGATTGAGAGGATTCCCTCAATTATCGGCGAACATTCCAAGATGAAAGAAGTCTACCGGATCGTAACCAAGATTGCGGCCACCTCTTCAACCGTGCTGATCTACGGTGAATCAGGCACCGGCAAGGAACTGGTGGCCCGGGCCATCCATGATCGCTCTGCCCGTAAA
>CAZOTC010000115.1:0-8438 GCA_964582605.1 uncultured Geobacter sp.
ACATTACCTTCGGGTGCTGTAACAGCCTGGCAAAGCTTACGCCTGGTGTGCTTGCTCTCTGGGGCAGAATTTTGCTTGCCGTGCCGACAGCGAGGCTTCTGATTGAAGGCACGGGGTTTAATACGCAAGAGCAGCGTGATGCCTATCGCGACAAATGCGCGGCATGCGGCATACCTGTTGATCGTCTCGTTTTACTTCAGAGAGACATGAACAATCAATATCTGACCTACCATCTGATCGATATTGCCCTTGACCCGTTTCCCCTGACCGGCGGTACTACCAGTATGGATCTGCTCTGGATGGGCGTACCGTTAGTGACCATGCGTGGTTCCAGTTTCCGCAGCCGGATGGGGATGAGTGGGTTACTAGCAGCCGGTTTTGATGAGTGGATTGCGCGGGATGAAGATGAGTATGTTGAAATAGCAGTGCGGCTGGCGTCTGATATCCCGATATTAAACACCTGTCGGTTGCAGCAGCGGCAGCGGATTGAAGCTAGCCCGTTGATGGACGAGCCGCGTTTTGTGCGGCTGTTTGAGGAGGCATTACGCCAGATGTGGCTGAAGTGGTGTGCAGAGAAGGTTGCACCGGAGAATCCGCAGAGGCAGTTTCAGCAATGGCTGCAGGAACGACCGCAGCAACCGCCTGCCGAGCCACTGGTGTTTCTGTCGCCGGGGGAGCGGGCAACGCTTTCTGAAGCACGGAACCTGCTGCAACAGGCGTTTGCGACGGTGGAGGCCGGTGGCTGGCAGGAGGTGATCCGGCTGGCCAGGCTGATCCTTGAATCTGTCCCCAAAGAACCGATGGCTCTGGCTGCTCTGGCAGAGGCGGAGTATGCTCTGGGCAACCTGCAGGCAGGCATCAGCTATCTTTCCCATGCCGTGGATGCCATGCCGCAGCATGCAGCGTTCTATCACCGCCTGATCCTCTGGCATCGGCAGGCAGGCAATGAGCAGGCCGCAGAGACGATTGGACAGATGATGCTGCAACGGGGAATAGCACGACCGCTACAGGCTGCATCTGTGGTTCACGATGGTGATGTTTCTGATGCCTCTATCAGTACAGATCAGGATGATGCGCTGATCAGGCGTCACATGGAGCAGTTCCAGAGCCTTTGCAGCCAGTGTAACCATGCCGGGGCAGAGGCACAGGCGCGTAAGATGACCGAAGCATACCCCGCATCCGCAGAGGGCTGGAAGGCTCTGGCAACGGCCCTGTGCTTGCAGGGACGTATTGCCGAGGCACTGGCTCCTCTCAGAAAAACGGTTGCGCTTGTACCCGATGATGCAGAGGCCCGTCATAATATGGGGGTGGTCCTGCAACAGCTGGGCTCCTTGGAAGAGGCAATGGCCTGTTACCAACAGGCGATAACGTTGAAGCCTGAATTTACTGAAGCGTATTTTAACCTGGGAAATATTGCCATTGCATTACAGAAACTGGATGAAGCAGCAAACTGCTACCGTCAGGTTTTAAGGTGTAAACCTGATTTTGCAGAGGCTCACTACAATCTGGGCATCACCCTTGATGCACTTAGACCGTGGCAACAGGATGAAGTTGAACGTTGCTACCGGAATGCGCTTAATCTGAAGCCTGATTATCCTGAGGCGCACAACAATCTTGGCAACAGCCTGAGGCAGCAGAACCGTATGGAAGAAGCGGGGATCTGTTACCGGAAGGCTGTTGAGAGCAAACCTGATTTTGAGAGGGCATACCGTAACCTGGGCAATACCTTGAACGATTTGGGGAAATTTGAGGAAGCTGCGGCGGCATACCGCAAAGGTATGGAAATTAACCCGGCTGCACTGCAGCATGCTATCCACGCAAACCTGTTGCTGCCTGTACTGATTACGTCACACGATGCGGCGGCATACTGGTATCAACGGTATCAAGACGGTATTGAAACGCTGAAAACGGCAGACGGCTGTTTGAAAGATCCCGGCGAGGATTGTAACCCTGTGTCGTTTGCCCTGGCCTATTACCATCGGGACAACCTCCAGACCATGACCGGGCTGAACCGGTTATTCCGGGCAAAGATACCTGCTCTTGCCACGGTGGCGCCGCATATACCGGGATGGACCGCACCAGCAGCAACGGGCAGGCGGATAAAGATCGGTTTTGTGTCAGAGTTTTTCTCTTCACACACGATCGGCAAACTCTATCAGGGGTATATCAGCCAGTTAGACCGCAGCCGTTTTGAGGTGATGGTTATCCATACCCCCCGCAGTAAAAACGATTCCTTCAGGCAACGGCTGAGCACACTGGCGGATAAGGCGCTTGTTCTTCCCTATGGGCTTGAGGCCCAGCAGGCGGCACTAGCGGCCGAGCAGTTGGACCTGCTCTTCTATCCCGATATCGGTATGGCGCAGACCAGTTACTTTCTGGCCGCTTCCCGTCTTGCCCCGATACAGGTTGTCAGCTGGGGCCATCCTGATACGACCGGGCTGGATACGATGGATTATTTTGTTTCGGCAGCATTGATAGAACCGGATGATGCGGATGATCACTATTCAGAAAGACTGATCTGTCTGAACAGGCTGCCCTGCTATTACCAACCCCCGGGCAGACCGTCTGAGACGCCAGGACGCGCAGCCATGGGATTGCCGGAAGCCGGAACGCTGTACGGCTGCCCCCAATCGCTGTACAAACTCCACCCTGATTTTGACCGTGTGCTTGCGGCGATTGCTGAAGGGGATCCGGAAGGGCATATCATACTTGTGGAGGGGCAGTTCAGTTCTCTGACCACCCTGTTGAAGCACCGCTGGGAGCGTACCTTCCCGGTGCTACTGGAACGGGTGCGCTTTGTGCCCCGATTGCCCCAGGAGCGCTTTATGGAGCTGCTGGCCCTTTTCGATCTGTTGCTTGATCCGATCTATTTTGGCAGCGGCAATACCCTGTATGAGGCGATGCCCTACGGTACACCCATAGTAACCTGGCCCGGTTCTTTCATGCGCGGCAGGATTGTAGCCGGGGCATATCAGCAAATGGGAATCAAGGACGCTCCAGTTGCCGACTCGCTTGACAGCTATGTGGCGCTGGCGCTTGCCCTGGGGAGAGACCCGGAACGCCGCAAGGCCCTTTCAGAGGAAATCCGTAAGGCTGCCAGTTGTGATATTTTCTGTGATATCAGGGCGGTGCGGGAATGTGAGGCTTTTCTGGAGGCTGCTGTTGCAGCTGCCGGCAGCGGTGAAAAACTGCCGTCCGGTTGGAAGCCTGCTATTTGTCCGGAGCCGGAACCGGTTTGTCGTACTCTGTGAGGTGGAGGTTATGGTATGTCTATAATGTCAGTTTCTGCCCGTTGCCCGGTCTGTGGCTATCATGTGGCAGTTCCTTTTTTTGCCGGTGGAGAGCAGCCTCTGGCCACCTTGGGATGGCCAGCGACTGAGTCTGCAGCAAAAGCCATGGAGCGGTTGCCGCTGGATTTTGTGCAGTGTCCCACCTGCACTCACGTCTATAATCGCTCCTTCAGGTACGGGGCGGTGCCGTATCAGGCAAATCCCAATCTGATGTTTAATAAAGGCACTATCTGGAAGCATCACTTGGCCGATACACGGGAGCTTTTAGCGAGAGTCCTTCCCGAACAGTCTTGTGTTATAGAGATCGGGTGTGGTGAAGGGCATTTTGTGCGTGGCTTGTCAGAAGCCTGCAACGCCGGGCGTTTCATCGGGTTTGATCCCAATACCAGTGCCCAGTCCGGGCAGGGGGTGGAGTTCTACGCCAGGCTGTTTGAGCCGTTTGCAGATGTTGCCACCTTTGCGCCGGATCTGTTGATCGTACGGCATGTACTTGAACATTTTACGGAGTTGGCCGGCCTGCTGGAGCCCCTTGCCTGGGCTGCATCGCAGCAGGGCAAGCCGTGCTGGCTCTTTGCCGAGGTGCCTTGTATTGACCGTGTGTTTGAGACCGGCAGACTGGCTGATTTTTATTATGAGCATGTCTCTCATTTTACTACCCGCTCGTTCCTTACACTGCTGCAACGGCTGGGTGAGCTGAGAACAATGGGGCATGGCTACAACGGAGAGGTGGTGTACGGGTTGGTCAGGCTGGAGACTCCGGAAGAGATGAAAAAGATTGCCAGCCGGGCGACGGCATTTTATTCCCAAGCGGAGATAGCACGGTCCACGATTTCCCGTCAGCTTGACGATTTGGCCCAAAGCGGCGCTACGGTTGCTATCTGGGGCGGCACCGGCAAATCGGCCGCATTCATGCATCAGTTTGGCGTGGATGCCACCCGTTTCCCCCTTGTTGTGGATTCTGATCAGGAAAAGGTCGGCACCTTTGTTCCCGGAACCGGACAGAAGATTCAATTTCGGGATGTACTCAAGGAGATGGCGCCAGATGTGGTGCTCATACCCTCCCAATGGAGGGCAAAGGATATTGTCGCCGAGATGGTGGGGGAAAAAATCCTGGCAGGTAAGGTGCTTATTGAACATAATGGAGAACTGACAGACTTTGCGGGTGAGGATCATCCCTATCGTTAAGCGGCTGTTCTGTATCAGATGGCGCCTGCCGTTATTTTAAAATAAATACTATTTAGTAAATAGCATGCAGTGGAAAGTACTGAGCCATGGATAGTGATAAACAGCAGTGGGAAGAGGTATTAGCTGCTGCCAGCCGTGGCGATGATGGACCTTTACTAGTGCTTTGTGCTGCCCTGAGGGAGCAGAACCCCCACGATCCATTTGCCTGTTTGCAGCTTGGCGATGCCCTGGGACGGCAGAAGCAGTACCAGAAGGCCATTGAGGCATATCAGGCTGGATTGGTGGCAGCGCCGGACTATGACCTGCTGCACTGCAATCTGGCGGCGGCCCTGCTGAGTGTTGACAACCGACCTGCAGCCTATACCCACGCAAGACGATCTACGGAGCTGGACCCTGCCAATCCTATCGGCTGGCTGAATCTTGCCGCCTGCTGCACCTTGCTGGGGTATGCACAGGAAGGCGAACAGGCCGCAAGAAGGGCACTGGAGCTGCAGCCGGACAACCATTATGCCTGGAACAGCCTGGGTGGATGTCTGCGCACCCTGGGCAGAGCCGCTGAGGCGGTTGCCGCCTATCGTCAGGCGGTTCGGCATAATCCCCAGTACGCAAGTGCCTATTCCAATCTGTTGCTTACCATGCAGGCTGATCCGGCAACGCAACCGGTTGCGTTGTTGGAGACCGCCCGTGAGTTTGCCGATCAATTTGAGCGGCCGCTACGATCAGCATGGCCCTTGCATACAAATAATCCCGCCCCCTGGCGCAAGCTGCGTGTAGGGTTTATCTCGCCGGACCTGAACAGTCATGCCGTGATGTATTTTGCAGAACCGCTGCTCTGTCGCCTTGATCGCCGTCAGTTTGAGATCTACTGTTATGCATTGCAGACAGACGAGTCCGATGATCCGGTGACCGCACGGGTGCAGCGTGTATCTGACCGGTTTGTGTACCTGGGGTCTGTTTCCCCTGAAGAACGGGCAGAGCGTATTCTGGCTGACAGGGTTGATATCCTGATTGACCTGGCAGGCCATACGGCCAGAAACGGCCTGTTGACCATGGCCCGCAAGCCGGCGCCGGTGCAGCTTACCTGGCTTGGCTACCCCGGCACCACCGGGCTTTCCGGCATTGACTGGCGGATTACGGATGAGGTGGCGGACCCGACCGGGACAGAATGGCAGTACACGGAAAAGCTGGCCCGCATACCGGCCCCTTTTTGCGTGTACCGCCCCTGGATCAGGCAACCGCTGAACCGGTACCATCCGGCCTATCAGGTGCAGCCAGCCCCTGTTCTGCAGCAGGGGTGTATTACCTTTGGCAGTTGCAATACCCCCGGTAAATTGACACCGGCAGTTCTGGCTGTGTGGGGACGGCTGTTGCACAGGGTGCCGAAAGCACGGCTTCTTTTGGAAGGACAGGGGTTTGATACGCCGGAGTCACAGGCAGAGTACCGCAGAAAGTGCGAGGCGCTGGGGATACCCCTTGACCGCCTGGAACTGCTTCCGCGAGATTCCAATAACCAGTACCTGACCTATCACCGGATTGATGTTGCCCTTGATCCGTTTCCGCTGACTGGCGGTACTACCAGCTTTGACCTGCTCTGGATGGGGCTGCCGCTGGTAACCATGCAGGGGGAGAGCTTCCGCAGCAGGATGGGGATGAGCCTGTTGACCGCTGCGGGGTTGACAGAGTGGATTGCCAGGGATGAGGATGAGTATATCGATATAGCGGTCAGGTTGGCGTCCGATATCCCTACCTTGAATGCCCGACGTTCACAGCAGCGCCAGAAGATTGAAGCAAGCCCGTTGATGGATGAGCCCCGTTTTGTGCGGCTGTTTGAAGAGGCGCTGCGACAGATGTGGCTGAAGTGGTGTGCCCGACAGGTGGGGGGTGACGACCCAACGGTACAGCAGCAACAGTTTCAGCAGTGGCTGGCGGAGCGGCCGCAGCAACAGCCTGCCGAGCCGCTGGTGTTTCTGGCGCCGGGGGAGCGGGTCGGCCTGCATGATGCCAGAGGCAGGCTGAATGAATTGCTGGAGGCAACAAGGGGATCACAGGGGTCGTGGCAGGACGTTATGAACTATGCCACGCTGATGCTGGAATCGCTTCCCGGAGAGCCGTTAGCCCTGGCAGCCCTGGCAGAGGTTGACTATCATCATGGCTTTCTGCAATCTGCCATTTCATTTATGAGCCATGCGCTTAATGCAGCCCCTCACATAGCATCGTTCTACCAGCGTCTGGCCGATTGGTGCTGCGAGGCAGGCAATGAGCAAGGCGCCGATACGATTATCCGGTTGATGCAGCAACGGGGAGTGCAGGCCAATACTTTAGCGTGACTCCGGTCAGCAAAGTGAAACACTAAAGGACACCCACTTTGTTTATTGCAATCATTATTGATTGCAAGTGGACTTTCGGCTTGTTATTATCCACATCATGAAAGCCAAACATCGCCGTACTCTTGAAGCTGTTTTCAGCCACCCAACCCGAGGCGGTGTTGTCTTTGCTGATATTGAGGCGCTGGTGCTTTCTTTGGCTGGAGAAGTGCGTGAAGGGGATGGATCTCGTGTGGTTTTTGAGCTTCATGGCAGCAGAAAATATCTGCATCGGCCTCATCCCGGTAAAGAAGCAAGGAAGTATCAGGTTGAAGAAATCAGGGAGTGGTTGCAAAAACTGGAGGTTAGGCCATGATGAATTCGTTGATATATAAAGGCTATACTGCGCGGGTGCAGTTTGATCCGCGTGATGATATTTTTGTTGGTCATGTTCTTGGTGTAAAGGAAAGCATTACCTTTCACGGCGAAACAGTGGCAGAGTTACACGCTGATTTTGCTTCTGCCATTGAACACTATTTTGCCGACTGTATGGCCACCAACAGAAAACCACAGAAACCTGCTTCAGGCCGTCTTATGTTGCGTGTCCCCCCTGAAGTTCATGCAGCTGTTGTACGTGCTGCAACAAGCTGTGGCAAAAGCCTTAACCAATGGGCGACTGAAGTTTTTAAAAAGGAAGCGACTAATTAAGCTCCGTAGAATGCTAAAGATGCGGTGAATACTAAATACTAAAGAGAATGGAGGGACACCATACCCATTCTTGGTTGTTTTATGCCCCCTGTCGATCCCCCTTTGGCTTTACTTGAACTCCTTATTTTGCTACTGTTTCTGGTATCCTACCAGTAGAATTGAGGCATTGCATGAAAGCTGTCCTGCTTGCCGGGGGCTTAGGCACCCGGATTTCTGAAGAATCCCACCTTAAGCCGAAACCGATGATTGAAATTGGCGGCAAGCCGATCCTGTGGCATATCATGAAGATTTATTCAGCCCATGGGGTGCATGAGTTCATTATCTGTCTGGGGTACAAGGGCTATGTGATCAAGGAGTATTTTGCCAACTACTTTCTGCATATGTCTGACATTACGTTTGACATGGCAGAAAACAGGATGGAAGTTCATCAACAGTTTGCTGAGCCCTGGAAGGTGACGTTAGTAGAAACTGGCGAGGAGACGTTAACGGGCGGCCGGCTGAAAAGGATACAGGAGTATCTGACACCGGGTGAACCGTTTTGTTTTACCTATGGTGATGGAGTCGCCGATATTGACATCACTGCCGAGATAGCCTTCCATCGGAGGCATGGCAAACTTGCAACGGTCTGTGCCGTACAGCCGCCAGGCCGTTATGGCGCCCTTGATCGTGATGGTGTGGTAGTACGTGGCTTCCAGGAGAAACCGCTGGGTGATGGAGGCTGGATAAATGGTGGTTTTTTTGTGCTCCAGCCTGAGGTGGTTCATTATGTTTCCGATGATCATACCTCATGGGAACAGGATCCAATGCGGCAACTGGCCCATGAAGGAAATCTGATTTCTTTTGAGCATAACGGCTTCTGGCAACCAATGGATACCCTGCGCGAGAAAAATCTGCTTGAAGACCTGTGGGTATCCGGAAAGGCCCCGTGGAAGGTGTGGTGAAGGCGGTGGAT
>CAZOTC010000116.1:0-8417 GCA_964582605.1 uncultured Geobacter sp.
ACGTTGAGGAGCCGAAGACGAGCCAACGAAGATAGCGCCTTGAAATGGAATTGGATTAATCGCCGCAGAGGGCATTGTCATTTGCATACTCAAGCGAGCTTCCCTCAAGCCTGCTGACAATAAAGGCCCCCCTGGTTTTACGGTAGACGGTATGGCCGCAGTAGGGGCAGACCACCTTGCGAGGCTCCGGTTGGGCGGGACGGGTATGGCCGAACTCGACCACATCAAACCGTTGATTACACTGATTATTCTGACAACGTTCAATACTCATTGGAAATACCTTTTCAGACCACGGGACGGCAACACAGACAGCACGGGACAACGTGCGGGAACAGGAGACCGATAAAAAATCCGTCTTATTCCGGTGGGGTGAAAAGGCGTTTCTGAACTGACTGGGGCAGGATCAACAACAGCCCGGCGTTAAACGCATGGGCGGACGGCATTGTGGAGCAGAACCGCTGCGGGACCGGACCTGACTCTTCATCCAGATCAGACAGCAGATTGCTTTCGTCAGCAGGGGTAGAGCCGCTGTCGCTCTGGCAGGCAGAGCCGACAGGACAGGGTACAGCGCAGGCAGAGACGGCGGTCTGCAACAGGCACAGCAGGATCAGCAGACAGCAGCAGAAACGATAGATCCGGTGTCGGGCAACAGTAGACATGGTCCGGACTATAGCACGGTTCGATGATAATTGCAGCAATGAGTCACCGGCCCCGAATCAACGCCATCAGAGCCTCCACCTGCTCTTCAACCCGGGACAACTGCAGCTGAAGCTGTTGCAGGGAACTGTCGGCCCGTTTTTCAAGCAGTGCCGCTGCCTGCCGCAGACGCTCGGCACCCAGATTTGCTGCTATCCCCTTGATGGTGTGGGCGGCAAGCCTGAGACGGCTGCGGTTATCCTCTGCAATGGCCTGCTGCAGCTGACTCACCCGCAGCGGCAGATCGCTGCAGGCCATTTCCAGAACATCATGCAGCAGCTTCTCGTTATCTCCCAGCCGTTCAAACAGCTCTGCTTCGTCAAACACCGGTAACGTATCCAGCTCTGCATCTTCAACCGAAACGGCCATAACCGACTGCCGGTCAGGCGTACGCAACAGCCATGCCTCCAGCACCCGGGCCAGTTCTTTTGGTTTGACCGGTTTACTCAGGTACTCATCCATGCCGGCCTTGAGACAGCGTTCACGGTCCCCCGACATGGCGTTGGCGGTCATGGCGATGACCGGCACACCATGGTTCAACACCGGCGAGCCATGGTCCCGGATCAGCGCGGTGGCTTCAAAACCGTCAAGCTCCGGCATCTGGCAATCCATCAGCACCAGATCGTACGGTATCCGCGACAGCGCCTCCACCGCCTCCTGGCCGTTGGCAACCACATCTGCCCGGTAGCCCAGCTTTTTCAGCATGGAAAGTGCCACGGTCTGGTTGACCGGGTTATCTTCTGCCAACAGGATCCGTGCAGTCTGCTGCCGGTCATCCCTTTCAACCGACTGCTCCTGCGGACTGTCCGGCTGACTGACCGCAACCATGCGCCCGGTCAGAACCGCCAGGCAGTCATACAGCTGCTGCTGTCGGATCGGCTTGGTCAGGCAGGCCGAGAATCCGGCCTGTTCCAGCTGACCTGCGTTCATTCTGGTCCCCAGGGCGCTCATCAACACCAGCCTGGTATCTCGGTATGCCGGATTTTCCCGGATAGCACCGGCCAGCTCAAGCCCCCCCATCTCCGGCATGTCGGAGTCGATCAGCACAATCTGAAACGGCTCCCCTGCCAGCTGATACTCCTGCAGCACACCAAGGGCGGTCGAACCGTCATTGGCGGTATCATAACGGCAGCCCCAGCTTGACAACAGGGTGATCAGCGCCTGGCGGCTGGTATCGTTGTCATCCACCACCAGCAGATTCAGATCGTCAAAAAGTTCGGTCCGGGGAGTCCGGCCCGGCTTCTCCGCAACTTTTCCGAAATAGCCGGTAAACCAGAAGCAGGAACCTTTCCCTTCCTGACTGGTCACCCCGATCCGGCCACCCATCAGCTCCACCAGCTGTTTGCAGATCGCCAGCCCCAGGCCGGTTCCTCCATATTTGCGGGTGGTTGAACCGTCCACCTGGGTAAAGGGATCAAAGACCGCATCGAGCCGGCCGGCCGGAATACCGATGCCGGTATCCTGCACCGAAAAGCGGATCACCACCCGGTCATCCGACTGCGACTCCAGCTCGGCCCGGATACTTACCTCGCCGCTGGAGGTAAATTTGATCGCATTACCGGCCAGATTGAGAATGATCTGCCGCAGACGCCCGGGATCACCGGACAGCTCGTGAGGAATCTCGGGGGCCACCAGGCAGACAAGTTCAAGCCCCTTGTCAAGGCAGCGCTGGGCCAACAGTTCAGAGGTCTCCTCCAGGGTTGCCCGCAGATCAAAGGCCATCGCCTCAAGATCAAGCCTGCCTGCCTCGATCTTTGAGAAATCGAGGATATCGTTGATGATATCCAGCAGATTTTCGCCGCTTTTGCGCACGATTTCGGCATAACGGCGCTGTTCTTCCGTCAGATCGGTATCCAGCAACAGACCGGTCATGCCGATCACCCCATTCATCGGCGTGCGGATCTCATGGCTCATGGTGGCCAGAAACGAGCTTTTAGCCTGGGTTGCCTCCTCGGCAACGGCCAGCGCCATCCCCAGCTCCACGTTTTTCTGTTCCATGGTAACCGAGAAATCCAGCAGCTTCAGTTCACGCTTCTGGACACCTTCCAGCAGGTCATTGAATGCATCGGCCAGCAGCTTCAGCTCGTCAGCGCCGGAAACGGTAATCTTCCCGCCTGCGCCGGGCTGGGCGCTCAGGCTGCGAACCTGCCCGGCCAGACTCATCATCCCCCGGGTGATGGTACTGCCCAGCAGCCAGGCGGCAGCAATGCTCAACAGCACCACAGCCAGCATCCCCCACAGGTACACGGTCCTGAAGCGGGTAATCGGCTGCAACGCCTCTTCAATCGGGAAGTTTGAGGCCAGAATCCAGTTGGTTGACTCCAGCCGTTTGAAGGCCGCCAGAAACTGTCTGCCCTTGCTGTTAACCGTCTCTCCCGCCCCTTCAAACCCCTCCAGGGCCCGGTCAAACAGCTTGTTGGCCCCCTTGGCCACATCCCGTTTCATGATCCGGCTGGTGTCCGGATGCAGGATCAGGGTCCGGTCAGGCCCGAACAGGTAGAGGTAGCCCGAACTGCCCACCTTGACCCGGCCCAGCTCGGCAAAAAAGCCGCTGCTGCTGCGCAGGTCGATCACCCCGGCCATGATGGCAACGATATGCCCCTGGTCATTCATGATCGGCGAGGTCATGGCGATCACGGGAGAGTTGTTCAGGGATGAGATAAACGGTTGTGAAATGATCGGCTTCGCAGATCTGAGGGTATCCTGAAAGTAGGGACGAAAGGCGTAGGAGGTGCCGACCATTTGCTTCGAGTAGGGATTTGCCGCCTCAAGTGTCCCGGAGACATCGAACAGAAACAGGCCATGGTTGAAGATGGAGCGGATGCCGGTCCGGTTGTCCAGCCAGGCCTGCATCCGTTGACGATTGCCGATATCCTGCAGCGGCGCCACCTTTGCCACGGCAATCAGGGCGTTGTGGGCCGACTGCAGCTTGTCATCCAAACCACGGGCCATGGAGGAGACCATACTGAACTGCTCACGAAAGATCATCTCGCGTGTCTGGTGCCTGAACCAGCTGTAGGTACCCCAGGCGATACCGGCCAGCAACAGGATGATAAACAGGCTGAAGGCGAGGATCAGCTTATGGCGGAAGCTGTTGAAGATCACGTTACGCTCTTTCCGGCCAGGGCATCTGCAACTGCTGCTTCAAGATCGCCGGAGTTCAGCGGTTTGGGCAGGTAGCCGTCAAACCCCTGGGCCAGAAACTTACAGCGATCACCTTCCATGGCATAGGCGGTCAGCGCAATTACCCGTGTATGGCACTGCTGTGCAGCATCCTGCCGTCGAATCTCTTTCAGCGCCTCTGTCCCGTCCAGCACCGGCATCTGAATATCCATCAGCACCAGATCACAGCGCTGTTGCTCCAGCAGAGCCAGCGCCTGCTGCCCGTCCTCTGCCTCCAGCACCTGGTGCCCCATCTGCCGCAGCAGCTTTGCGATAAAGAAGCGGTTAATCCGGTTGTCCTCAGCCACCAGTACCGTCAACTGCGTAACGGCATCGACAGCAGCCTGAGCGGCTGGTTGCTGCTGCTCAGCCACTGCTGCAGATGCAACCGGTGCGAGACCAAGGGTCAGCGTAAAGCAGCTGCCTTTTCCGGGGGAGGACTGCAGCGCCAGGGTCCCTGCCATCATCTGCGTCAGGCGGCGGCAGATCGACAGGCCCAGGCCGGTACCGCCATACTCCCGTGTGTTTGAGTTGTCAACCTGCTCAAACGGCGCAAAAATCCGCTCCTGATCCCGGGGACTGATGCCGATGCCGGTATCACAGACTGAAAACTGCAGGCTGACCTGATCCGGGCTGGCGCCTGCCTGATGACAACTCAGCCTGATCGTGCCCTGATGGGTGAACTTGACTGCGTTCCCCAGCAGATTGAACAGGATCTGCTTGATCCGCTGCGGGTCACCCAGCACAGCTGCAGGCAGTTCCTGACCGATGTCGGTAACCAGTTCAATCTCTTTCTGACTGCAGAGATGTGTGTACAACCGGGAGACCTCGTTGACCAGAGCTGCCGGCGAGAACGGTTTGTGCACCAGCTGCAGCATATCGGCTTCAATCTTGGCAAGATCAAGAATATCATTCAGGATGGTCAGCAGATTCTCCCCGGAGGACTGGATCATTCCCAGCTGTTCCCGCTGTTCCTGATCCAGATTACTCAGGGCCAGCAGCTGCGCCATCCCCAGCACACCGTTCAGCGGAGTGCGGATCTCATGGGACACATTGGCAAGAAACTGGCTCTTGGCCCGGCTGGCCGCTTCTGCCCGCTCGCGGGCCTCTTCCAGCTGCAGCTGCTGGTTGAACCGTTCGGTGATATCACGGGCGATCCCGATGACCCCGATCACCTCACCGGCTTCATTCCTGAAGGGGGTCTTGATCGACTCGGCCCGCAGGGTACGTCCATCTTTCAATGGCATCTGCACCTCAAGCTTGATCTGGTTTCCTGAATCCATCACTTCTTGATCAGTCTTGATAAAATAGTCGGCAAGCTCCCGGTTGTTGAGCAGCTCTGCGTCAGTATGCCCCACCAGCGCTTCCTTGCCGCAGCCATGGACCTGCTCTGCAAAGGCCCGGTTGCCCCCAAGATAGACCGAGTTGCGGTCCTTGAAGAAGATGAAGTCAGGGATGGCGTCAATCATGGTCTGCAGGAAGGATTGTTCAGCCTTGAGCTTGCAGTTACTTCTGCGCAGGATGGTGATATGCCAGGCCAGCAACCCGCCTGCCGCCACCACAAACAGGCTGCCCAGCAGCAGAACAACCCTCTTTGGTGTCCAGTACGGGACAGGCTTGCTCAACCATTTCTGATAGATACGGCCCGACTCCTGATCAGCGTGGAACGACTCGATCGCCCTGTTCAGCTGTTCCTGCAGCCGGCGGTTACCGGCCTGTACCGCAATCCCCCGTTTGACCTCAAACTCGGCAGGGCTGACAATCTTGAACCGGTCCTCCAGCCTGAGCCGTTCACCCAGATTCTTCAGGTTGTCGGTAACGGTCAGCAGCATGTCAATCCGGCCTGAAAGCAGATCGATCAGCATATGTTCCAGGGAATCATAGGTTACCAGCTGGTTGTTGACCGGCTGCTTTTTCAGATATTCCAGGGCGGTGCTGTTGTTGATCACCCCGATCCTGCACCCAGGACGGGGTTTCTGGTGCAGATCATCGGCCCGCACCACGTAGTGCACATAACTGATGTCAAGCGGCGTGGTGAACAGCAGCGTCTGCCGGTTTGTTTCATTCATGACCCGCAGCGGGATCAGATCTGCTTCCCCGCTTCCGACAAGATCTTCAATCTCCAGCCAGGGCTTGGCAAAGCGGTAGGTTATGGTCAGACCGGCCCGCCGGGCAACGGCATCCATGACATCCACCGCCAGACCGGCTGCCTGGCCGTTCTGGTCACGGAAATAGGTGGGGGGAAAGTCGGCCGGGATTACGGCAGTCAGTGCTGTTTTAGCTGGAGCAGGGGGCTCTGCAGCACCGGCAGGAACCACCGTGATGAGTACCATCAGCAGCAACAGAAAACTGTATCGTATTGATTTTACACAGTGCATGGCAGACAGCTTTCCGTAGCAGACAATTGGCATACCAGTGTACCAGATAACCATCGTGTTACAAGCTGGACTACAACTTGATCAGTTCATAGTCTCTGCTGCCCAGCCCGACTTTTTCAGCATGCTCCAGCTGCACCTGCCAGGGGATCTCCGGCCAGACCCCGCGGAATTTATCTTCACCCGGTTCATGGCCGCTCTTCAGGGCCGAATCCTGATTGCCCCGGGCCTTGTTGACCAGATCGGCGCAGGCCTGATCCAGCGCCACCGGATCGGTTGAGGCGCAGATACCGATGTCGTTCACAATCGGCGCATCGCAATGTCCGTAGCAATCGCAGGCCGGTGATACCTGGGTGATGAAGTTGAGATAGACGGTCTTGCCCTGTTTGCCCGCCACCGCGCCGACGGCATACTCGGCCATCTTCTTCATCACCAGATCAGCTGCCTCGTTCCACTGGATGTTGACCGCCTTTGTGGGACAGACCGTGATGCAGCGGGAACAGCCGGCGCATTTCACCGCATCAATCACCGCCACCCCGTCGATGATCCTGATTGCATCATGGGCGCAGGCCCTGATGCAGAGACTGCAAGCGGTGCAATGTTTGGCTGCCACCACCGGCGCCACGGTGGAGTGCTGCACCAGCTTCCCCTTGCGTGAGGCGCAGCCCATCCCCAGGTTCTTGATCGCCCCGCCAAATCCGGTCAGTTCGTGACATTTGAAGTGCGACAACGCCACCAGGGCGTCGGCCTCGACGATCTCGGTGCCGATATAGACCTCCTGCAGCAGCTCACCGTGAACAGGCACCGTGGTTTCGGTTACTCCCCGCAGACCGTCGGATATGATCAGCGGCGCATTGACCACCGCATAGGCAAAACCGTTTTCAATCCCGCAGGCCAGGGCAGAGATCGCCTCCTTGCGCTCACCGGGATAGAGCGTGGATGAATCGGTCAGAAACGGTTTGGCCCCCAGCTTTTTCAGCTCATCCACCACCCGGCGGGCAAAGATCGGACGGATAAAGGCGCTGTTCCCCTTTTCGCCGAAATGGATCTTTACCGCCGTCAGGTCTCCCTCCTGCACACGCTGCGCCAGACCGCAATGGGCCAGCAGCTTGCTGATTTTATCGAACAGGTTCTCCTTGTGGCCGGCTCGCATATCAGCAAAATAGACTTTGGACATGGTTTCCTCCCCAAACTGCATATTTTTTGACCTCGGTCATGCATTCTTTCAAAAGCCTGCTATACTCTTCATATCATACAAACGTTCAAAACGCATCTGCTGAGGATGCATCAAACCAAGGAGGATTCAAACTATGAGCATGTTCTGTAACCAGTGTGAGCAGGCAGCGAACGGCACCGGCTGTAACATTTCAGGCGTCTGCGGCAAGAAGCCCGATGTGGCAGCCCTGCAGGATCACCTGCTGTACGGTCTGAAGTCCCTGGCTCTCTATGCCGACAAGCTTGGCCGCAACGCCGAGATCGACCGCTTTACCATTGAGGCCTTGTTCAGCACCGTCACCAACGTAGACTTTGATCCGGAAGATATCGGCAAGCTGATCCGGAAATGTTACGATCTGAAGGAGCAGGCCAAGGCCGCCTCCGGCGCTGCCATCGCCTGTGCCGTGGCTGACTGGAAGCCTGCCGCAGACCTGGCTGCTATGGTTGCCCAGGGCGAGCAGCACGGCATCAACACCCAGCATATCAACGAAGATATCCGTTCCGTCATCGAAATTCTGATGTACGGCCTGAAAGGGATGTCGGCCTATATGGATCACGCCATGATCCTGGGCCGCACGGATGACGCCGTCATGGCCTTCTTCCAGAAGGCGCTGGCCGCCACCACCGATCCCGCCCTGGGGCTGATGGATTTTGTGGGCCTCTGCATGGAGTGCGGCAAGCAGAACCTGACCGTGATGGGTCTGCTGGATACCGCCCACAACGAGACCTACGGCGCACCGACCCCGACTCCGGTCAACCTGGGCACCAGAGCCGGCAAAGGGATTCTGGTTACCGGCCACGATCTGAAGATGCTGGAAGAACTGCTCAAGCAGACCGAAGGCAAGGGGATCAACATCTATACCCATGGCGAGATGCTGCCGGCCCACGGCTATCCCGGCCTGAAAAAATATCCGCACCTGGTGGCAAACTATGGCGGCGCATGGCAGGATCAGGCCAAGGAGTTCCCCA
>CAZOTC010000117.1:0-8360 GCA_964582605.1 uncultured Geobacter sp.
TCACCGGCCCCAACATGGCCGGTAAATCCACCTACATGCGCCAGGTGGCCCTGATCACCCTGATGGCTCAGGCTGGTTCATTTGTGCCGGCCAGCGCTGCAACCATCGGGATTGCCGACCGGATCTTTACCCGGGTCGGGGCAGGCGACAATCTGGCCAAGGGGCAATCAACCTTCATGGTGGAGATGATGGAGACCGCCCACATTCTACGCACAGCAAGCAATAAAAGTCTGGTGGTGCTGGATGAGATCGGCCGCGGTACCTCCACCTTTGACGGCCTCTCCATCGCCTGGGCCGTGGCGGAATTTCTGCACGATGATCAGACCTGCCGCCCCCGCACCCTGTTTGCCACCCACTACCACGAACTGGCTGATCTGGCTGCCACCCGCGAGCGGATCACCAACCTGACCGTGGCGGTGAAAGAGTGGAACGATCAGGTCATCTTCCTGCGTACCATCATCCCCGGAGCTGCCTCCCACTCCTACGGTATTCAGGTGGCCCGCCTGGCAGGCATGCCCCGCGATGTGATCGAGCGGGCCAAAGAGGTACTCAAGACCCTGGAAGAAGGGGAGTTTGAGCAGGGCTCGCCACGTCTGGCCAGGAGCAGTATCGCCCCCCCCGGCAAAGAGTCTGCACAGTTCACCTTGTTTGAGCCGCAGGGGGATCTATTGCGGGAACGGTTGAAAAAGCTGAACATTTCTGTTATGACACCTCTGGAAGCATTGAATCTGCTTAATGAATTGAAAAAAATGGCATGATGATCCGATTGAGACCCCTCATACTGTTGCTGCTGGCTCTGCTCTCGCTGGCTGCCGTTACTTCCGATGCCCTTGCCGGCAAGAAACCGCTCAAAGAAACCAAAGGCATCCAGCTGCAGCCGGCCCAGGTGCTGCAACTGAAACACTGGTCAAATCCTGACTACACCAGGATAGCGATTGCGCTTGAGCGTGACGTGACCTGGGAGAGTCACGAACTGGACAAAGGGACCGGCCGCGCCGGCAAACCGGGCCGGATCTTTATTGACCTGCAAAACACCCGGCTCGGCAGTACCCTGCGGGATATTACCATCGGCGACGGCCTGCTGAAAGGGGTCCGTGCTGCGCTCTACAAACCAGGGGTGGTACGGGTGGTACTGGATACGGACAACATCCGCGACTACAAGATCTTTCCGCTTTCCGATCCGGCACGCCTGATCATCGATGTCAGGGGAGACCGTCAGACCGAGATCAGCCGGCTTGAAAGCAGCCTCACCGCCCGCAGTATGGAAGGCATAACAGCTCCCCCCCTGCATCCTGCAGCAGATGAAGCAAAACCTGAGCGGGCCGTCAAGCCTTCCCGCAAGCAGGCGCCCGTCTCAAAGATTCGCAGGATTGTGGTTGATCCGGGGCATGGTGGACATGACCCCGGCGCCGTTGGCCAGTCAGGTCTCCAGGAAAAGGATGTCGTGCTGTCGATCGGCCTGAAGCTGCGTGAAAAATTAAAGGAAGAGCTGGGGCTGGATGTGGTCATGACCCGCTCGACTGATGTCTTTATCCCGCTTGAGGAGCGGACCGCCATCGCCAACAAGGTTAATGCCGACCTGTTTGTATCAATCCATGTCAATGCGGCCAACAACCGTAATGCCTCCGGTATTGAGACCTATTACCTGAATCTGGCCAAGACCGAAAAAGTAGCCCAGCTGGCCGCCAAGGAAAACGGCACCTCACTTGAAAAGGTCAGCACCCTGCAGGCAATCCTGTTTGATCTGATGGCCAACTACAAACTGAACGACTCGGCACATCTTGCTGAAGAGGTCCAGAAATCACTTGTCAAAACCACCAGAGGCAAATATCCCGAAACAAAGAACCTTGGTGTCAAACAAGGTCCCTTCTACGTCCTGGTCGGTGCCACCATGCCCAGCATTCTGGTTGAAGCCGCCTTTATCAGTAACAGCAGTGAAGAAGCCCACCTGAAAGACACCTCCTTCCACGATCTGGCGGCCGACGGCATTCTGGAAGGGGTGCGGGGCTATATCTCCAGCCTCAAGTAATGAGCGGCATCCTTTACATCGTTGCCACGCCGATCGGTAATCTTGAAGATATCACCTTCCGGGCAGTCCGCACACTCAAAGAGGCAGACCTGATTGCTGCCGAAGACACCCGTCATTCCCGCAAGCTGCTGTCGCATTTTGGCATCACCACCGCACTTACCTCCTACTATGACCACAATCAGTCACTTAAGGGGGAGCAGATTCTTGCCACGCTGCAGCAGGGCAAGCGGGTGGCACTGATCTCTGATGCCGGCACCCCCTGCATCTCTGACCCCGGCTACCAGCTGGTACGGGATGCACTGGCTGCAGGTATCAAGGTTGTACCGATTCCCGGCGCTTGCGCCGCAGTCACAGCGCTTTCCTCAGCCGGTCTGCCCACAGACTGCTTTACCTTTGCCGGATTTCCGCCGAATAAAGAAGGTAAGCGTCGCACGTTTTTGGCCGGACTGGCTGTCCTCCAGGGGACGGTGGTCTTGTATGAGGCCCCGCACCGTGTAGCCGACACACTTGCTGATATTGTGACGGTCATGGGAGAACGACAGGTGGTGGTGGCACGAGAGCTAACCAAGCTGTACGAGGAAAGCCTGCACGGAATGGCAAACGAGGTGCGGATCCAAGTGATGGATGGCCGGGAGCGTGGTGAAGTGGTGATCCTGATCGCACCGGCAGATGAACGTTCCAGGCGTGGTGAGGGGCCATCAGCACACGATCTATTGAAGTCCATGCTTGATAAAGGCCATACGGTCAAAGAGGCAGCAGCTCTGGCTGCAGCTGCCACCGGCCTGCCACGGCGGGAGCTGTATGCGCAGGCGCTGCTGCTGCGCAACAACACTGAAAATCGTTTTTAACGCAGAGACCCGAAGAAAGATGCCAAGTCACAGAGAATAGTGCTGTTTATTCAATTTACTTCTAGTTTTTCTCTGCGCCTCTGTGCCTCTGCGTTAAAATGTTTTTGATTCTTAAAAGAGGTAAATCCAATGAAGATATCAGTATTTGGAGCCGGTTATGTCGGCCTGGTGGCAGCGGCCTGCTTTGCCGAGAGCGGCAACACCGTTATTGCTGTTGATATTGATCAGAAAAAGATTGATGGCCTGAAAAACGGTATTATCCCGATTTACGAACCAGGTCTGAAGGAGCTGATCCTGCGCAACCAGGCGGAAGGACGCCTTTCTTTCACCACTGACGTTGTTGAGGCGGTGGAAAAATCGTTGATCCAGTTTATTGCCGTCGGCACCCCCCCTGGTGAAGACGGCTCTGCCGACCTGCAGTACGTACTGGCCGTGGGGCGCACCATCGGCAACCATATGAACGGCTTCAAGATCATCGTCGACAAATCAACCGTTCCGGTGGGTACTGCCGACAAGGTGCGGACAGCCGTGCAGGAAGAACTGGACAGACGGGGTTCCCATCTGGAGTTCGACGTGGTCTCAAACCCTGAGTTTCTGAAAGAGGGGGCTGCCATTGAAGACTTCATGAAGCCCGACCGTGTCGTTGTCGGCACCGACAACGTCCGCACCGCCGAGATCATGAAAGAGCTCTACGACCCGTTCATGCGCAGGCAAAGCCGGATGATCATCATGGATATCCGTTCGGCCGAAATGACCAAGTACGCCGCCAACGCCATGCTGGCCACCCGCATCTCCTTCATGAACCAGATCGCCGGTCTGTGTGAGCGGATGGGGGCCGACGTTGCTGCTGTTCGGGAGGGGATCGGTTCCGACTCACGGATCGGTTATGACTTTCTCTTTCCCGGCCCCGGCTACGGCGGTTCCTGCTTTCCCAAGGATGTGAAGGCACTGATTCGCACCGCCGAGGAATGCGATTACGACTTTCTGCTGCTCAAGGCGGTGGAGGAGGTCAATGAGCTTCAAAAAGAGGTATTGGCCAACAAACTGATCAGGGCCCTGGCAACAGATGACAAAGAAAAACCGCTCACCGGACGGACTATCGCCTGCTGGGGACTCTCCTTCAAGCCCCGCACCGACGACATGCGTGAGGCCCCCTCGCTCACCATCATCGAGCGCCTGCTTGCTGCCGGCGCCAGCGTCAGGGCCCATGATCCTGAAGCACTGCAAGAGGCAAAAAAGTATTTCGGGGATCGGATCACGTACAGCAGCAACCAGTACGATATTTTGGACAACGCCGATGCCCTGGCGGTCATCACCGACTGGCACGAATACCGCAACCCCGACTTCGAGCGGATCAAGGAATCACTCAGACAGCCTTTGATTGTAGATGGCCGCAACCTCTACAAACCGGCCAGAATGCAAGAAACCGGCATCCGCTACATCCCGCTGGGCAGAGCCGGCAGCGGTATCCAGGAAGGGAGCAACTGATGCGGATTCTGGTTACCGGCGGGGCCGGCTTCCTGGGCAGCCATCTCTGTGAACGGCTCCTGCACGAAGGCCATGATGTCATCTGCCTGGACAACTTCTTTACCGGCAGCAAGGACAACATCATCCACCTGATGGACAATCACCGTTTTGAACTGATCCGGCACGACATCGTTGAGCCGATTCTGCTTGAGGTTGACCGGATCTACAATCTGGCCTGCCCGGCCTCACCGGTGCACTACCAGTACAACCCGGTCAAGACCGTCAAGACCAGCGTAATGGGGATGATCAACATGCTTGGGATGGCCAAGAGAGTCAAGGCCCGTATCCTGCAGGCTTCTACTTCAGAGGTCTACGGAGACCCCCAGGTACACCCCCAGAAAGAAGAATACTGGGGCAATGTCAACCCGATCGGCATTCGCAGTTGTTACGACGAAGGCAAACGGGTAGCCGAAACCCTGATGATGGACTACCACCGCCAGAACCGGGTGGATATCCGCATCATCAGAATCTTCAACACGTACGGTCCCCGTATGGCTTTGAACGACGGCCGGGTGGTCTCGAACTTCATGCTGCAGGCCTTGCGTAATGAAGACATCACCGTCTTCGGTGAAGGCAGGCAGACCCGCTCATTCTGCTATGTCAGCGACCTGGTCGACGGTATGATCAAAATGATGGAAAACGAGCACAATTTCCTTGGTCCGGTCAACCTGGGTAACCCGGTGGAGAACACCATCCTTGAATTTGCTGAAAAAATCATTACAATAACGGGCTCAAAATCCAGCATTGTGTACAAGCCATTGCCGGAGGACGATCCCAAACAACGTCGTCCCGACATTACACTGGCCAATCGGCAGCTGGACTGGCAACCGACCGTAGCGCTGGAAACCGGACTCAAGGCTACTGCCGAATACTTTGCTGCTCGCTGCGGCAGGGGGTAACATGACCGGTATGCGCATTACTCGCCGCACCTGGTTGATCCCGGGAGCATGTCTTGCCTTTATCCTGTTTTTTACGGTATTTGGCGAGCGCGGTCTGCTGCGTATTTATGAAATGAAACGAGAGAAACAGCGGATTGAGCTTAAGGTTGCCGACCTGCATCTTGAAAATCAGAAACTGCGGCTCTCGATCGAGGCATTACGTAGCGACCGCCATCAGCTTGAACGGATCGCCCGTAAAGAACTGGGTTTGGTCAAACCCAATGAAATCATCTACCAGTTCCCTGCAACCGGGGGCAAGTGAGGCTATGCAATGCCAAGACAGAGCTGCGCAGTCTGCGCATGGCGCGAGACCTGCGCCAAACGTTTTTGTGTAAGTGACGGAGGGGCACGTTGCCCGGACTTCTCACGAGACATTACGATAAAAGATCAGGACGAACCGACGGCAGAACCTGCCCATGAAACCACCAAGGAACCCACCACTCCATGATCCGTCACAAACTTGCTACACTGGTCAGCCAAGCCCTTGATTCGGCCCGTTCTACGGGAGCACTCTGTTCAGACACCTTTCCGCCTGTTGTCATAGACTCACCGACCAATGAAGCCCATGGTGATTTTGCCTGCAATATCGCCATGCAGCTCGCCAAATCAGAACGTAAGGCCCCACGTCAGGTAGCCGAAGCGTTACTGCTGCATCTGCAGGATGGTACAGGGCTGGTAGGCAGGGCTGAAATTGCCGGCCCTGGTTTTATCAACTTCTTTATCGCTCATGCTGCCTGGCAAGGCTGTCTGCCCCAGATCGAAGCAGCCGGAAGCAGCTACGGCTCAACCACAACCGGTCAGGGACGCAAGGTACAGGTTGAGTTTGTCAGCGCCAACCCGACCGGACCGCTGCATATCGGTCATGGCCGCGGAGCCGCAATTGGCGACGTACTCTGTCGCCTGCTGTCTGCCAGCGGCTGGCAGGTATCCAGAGAGTTCTACTACAATGACGCCGGAGCTCAGATCAACAACCTCGCACGTTCCGTTCAGTCCCGTTGCAAGGGGATCGAGCCGGGGGACGAGAGCTGGCCGGCAGACGGTTATCAAGGAGAGTACATCAAAGAGGTCGCCTCTGCCTATCTGGCGAAAGAGAGTGTCCATGCTGATGACCAGGATGTTACCGCCGGCGGTGACCCTGATGATCTTGACGCTATCCGGCGCTTCAGCGTGGCCTGGCTGCGCCGTGAACAGGATCAGGACCTGAAGGCTTTTGATGTCGGGTTTGACAACTATTTCCTTGAATCAAGCCTCTATAACGAGGCCAAGGTTGAGGCAGCCGTTACCACTATCATCGCCAACGGGCACACCTATGAGCAGGAAGGCGCACTCTGGCTGCGTACCACCGACTTTGGTGATGACAAGGATCGGGTCATGCGCAAGTCGGACGGCAGTTACACCTACTTTGTGCCGGACGTAGCCTATCACCTTGACAAATGGCAGCGGGGCTTTGTACGCGTTGTTAATGAGCAGGGGGCTGACCATCACAGTACCATCACACGGGTACGTGCCGGTCTTCAGGCCTTGAATGCCGGTATTCCTCAAGGCTGGCCGGAATATGTGCTTCACCAGATGGTTACGGTTATGAAGGGAGGAGAAGAGGTCAAGATCTCTAAGCGGGCCGGGAGCTACGTCACCCTGCGGGACCTGATCGATGAGGTTGGCCGCGATGCCACCCGCTTCTTCTTTGTGATGCGCCGTCCCGATTCGCAACTGGTTTTTGATATTGACCTGGCAAAACAGCAATCGTTGGATAACCCGGTTTATTACGTCCAGTATGCCCATGCAAGAATCTGCAGTATCTTTGAAAATGCAGCAGAAAAGGGTTTATCAGTATCCGGTCAGGATATTGATACCCCAATACTGGCACTTCTTGAAACACCTGAGGAGCTGCGACTGATCAGGTTTATGGACAGTCTTCCGGAGGTTGTGGATGAGGCAGCCCGTGAGTTCGAGCCGCACAAGATTGTCTACTACCTGACCGAGCTTGCCGGTCAGTTCCACAGCTATTACAACAAAACCAAGGTTGTTACCGATGATGTTACCCTGAGCACCGCTCGTCTCTATCTGCTGGCACGGATCAGGCAAGTCCTGCGCAACGCATTGACGCTGCTCGGGATTACTGCCCCTGAACGAATGTAGGAGAACACACATGCGGATCGACTACAGCGAACCCCGCCAATCCTACGGCTCCTCTGCCTCCTCCCCCCATGCATCACGTAAGTCTGACAGCTCTTCCGGAAGCAGCTTGCTGACCTTTCTGGTGCTTGGGGGCATCATCTTTGTCACCGGATTCGGCACCGGGTGGTACTTCTCACAGAAGTCTGCCAAAAAGGCTTTCAGGGCTGCCATGGAGCAGCAGAGCCTTGAGTCAGTCGCACAAGCCCCCAAAAAGCAGCCTGAAACACAGCAACCGCAAACCATCCAGCCTGCGGCAGCGACACCAGCGGTTCCACAGCAAAATCAGCCGGGAACACCTTCACAACAGGCTTCTCCAACCGGACAAGTGCCGCTTTCATTTTTTGAAAGTCTGCCCAAGGGCCAGAAACAGGCAGTACTTGGCAGCGGGATCAACGAAAAACCAAAAAGTGCACCACCAGCTGTACCTCAGCCTCCTCCGGCACCATCGGCTGCAGCTTCAACACCAAAACCGGTCGATACAAAAAACACCAGCTCCGGCTTTATCGTGCAGGTGGCAGCCTTTAATTCAGCCAGAGAGGCAGAAGCAGCCAAGGCAAAACTCCTGTCAAAGGGATACAGTGCTTCGATTTCAGAGATTAATCTAAACGAAAAAGGCACGTGGTACCGGGTACGGATCGGGCGCCACCTCGAGAAAGAATCAGCAACAGAAATTGCCAACAGGATTGGTGGTGGAGCAAAAATTCTTCCAGACCAAGAATAATGGTTGACTTTAGAAACTATATCCTGCTATAAATTTAATTCCTCACGTCGCGGGGTGGAGCAGTCTGGTAGCTCGTCGGGCTCATAACCCGAAGGTCAGAGGTTCAAATCCTCTCCCCG
>CAZOTC010000118.1:0-8299 GCA_964582605.1 uncultured Geobacter sp.
ACAGCAAGGCCCAGGTGGGTAAATCAGAGTGGAGTTTCTTTGAAGATCGTGATGTAACCAAGCCATTCAAGGGCAGCTACACGATTATCGCAGACAAGAACGGTATCCGCTTCAGTAACGTTGCCTGGGAACAGCCGTCACTGGCCCCCAATCGCAAACTGCAGGATATTGCCCCGTTTGCCGTGCTTCCCACCACAGCCTGGGATGTAAAGGGGATCAACTTTGAGCTTCCGTACAACAAGGTCAGGACCGACAAGACCCGTAAAGAGCTTGACCGGTTCCTGATCGAACTGGACAAGCTGAAGTCCGACCCGAAAACAGCAGAGATTCGCAGCATCGCCTACCATAACCTGGCCATGGCAAAGAAGATGTTAAAACAGAAATAGCAAAGCAGACCAGATAAGCGCCAATACAAACGGCCACCCTGTTTCCGGGGTGGCCATTTGTGCTTCAACGGAAAGATCTATATCTATTTCACCAGTTTGTGGCAGAACAGACAGCGATGCTTGGGGGGATGATTAGGCGGCAGCTTGATATTATTTTGAGCATGGCAGGGCTCACAGGTTTTTTCGGCATCCTTCTTGGCAGGCCTGAAAAACGCCTTTTTAAAAATTGAGGCATCTGCAGCAGGAGCCGCTTTATAGGCGATTTCATAGACCTGCTTATGGGTGGCATTATTAGGTACCGGCTTGGTCTTTTCCTTACCTGAAATAGCTATAAAAACAGCAATGACACCGACAATCAGTGCGATGAAAAACCAATCCCTTTTTTCAATCTTCATAATTCAGCCTAATCCTTGATAAAGGTAAAGTAGACAATAACACCGCCAATACCAAGTCCAAAGGCGGCAAATGGAATGATACTTTTCATACCCAACTCTTCCCCTTGGGCCGGCATGGCAAACTTGACCATCACAATCAGAGACAACAGAAAAAACAACGTCAGCAGTATCGGCTTGGATTTTTTATACACCCCGAAAAAGAGTATCCCTGCGGTAACCAGCAAGAAGATCCAGTTGGAAAAAATCTGCTGCAAGGTCAGGTTCTGGATGGTGGCCATCAGGTTTTGAGTTTCCAGAGGACGCAGTGTTTCAACTGTCTTTTCAAGTAGTTCCTGTTTTTCCATGACCCCTCCAGGTGGCAATTCAGAACCAGCTGTAATCAGCTTAGAAAATCCATCACCTTATCAAGAAACCCTTTTTTCATCGGGTGTGCATCCTCACCACTGATTTTGGCAAACTCCTCCAGCAACTCCTTCTGCTTTTTATTCAGGTTTGTAGGAGTCTCAACCTTGACAACAACCAGTTGGTCACCGCGACCATACCCCTGCAGAGAAGTGATACCTTTGCCCCTGAGGCGGTAAATCTTTCCGGACTGGGTGCCATCAGGTATCTTCATAGAGACTTTGCCGTCCAGTGTGGGCACTTCGATCTCACATCCCAGCGCAGCCTGGGCGAAGCTGACCGGGATCTCGCAGATCACGTTGTCATCTTCACGCTGGAATAGGGGATGGCCTTTGACCGAAATGGCGACATAGAGATCTCCATTGGGGCCGCCCTTGACACCCTGCCCTCCTTCGCCTGAAAGCTTGAGACGAGAGCCGGTCTCAACACCACCGGGAACCTTTACTGAAAGGGTTTTAGTATCCTTGATACTCCCCTTGCCGCGGCAATCCGGACAGGGATCGTCCACGACCTTGCCTTCTCCGTTACACTGGCCGCAGGTCTTGCTGACACTGAAAAAACCCTGCTGATAACGCACCTGACCGGCACCACGACAGCTGGGGCAGATCTTGGGATCGGTCCCGGGTTTTGCACCGGAACCGTTGCAGCTGGTGCACCGTTTTGCGTAGGGGACATCGACCTTTTTCTCACAGCCAAAGGCTGCTTCTTCAAAAGCAATCTCCAGATTGTAGAGCAGATCGTCACCTCGGCGCCCCTGACTGCGACGACCGGCTCCCCCTCCGAAGATATCTCCGAAGATATCGCCAAAAATATCACCAAAGGGTGAACCTGCCCCGAAACCGCCAAAACCGCCGCCGGAGAAGCCTCCTGCGCCGGAGACACCAGCATGTCCGAACTGGTCATACTGGGCCCGTTTCTGGGCATCAGACAGAATCTCGTAGGCTTCGGTTGCTTCTTTAAATTTTTCCTCAGCCTCTTTGTCACCCTGATTCTTGTCAGGATGAAACTGGATCGCCAGCTTTCTGAAGGCCTTCTTTATCTCAACCTCAGAGGCGTTTTTATGAACGCCAAGCACCTCATAGTAATCGCGCTTATCGCCGTTTGCCACGGTTCATATTCCTTGTCGATGTCAAATACAGAGAGAGGGGCGGATTACAAACCCGCCCCTACCATATACCAGTCAGCTGTCTGAATAGCGACTATTTCTTCACTTCCTCAAAGTCTGCGTCAACCACCTTGTCATCTTTTGGTTTGGCAGCACTGTCCTGCTGACCGGCATCTGCTCCGGCAGCATCGTCACCACCAGTCTGCTGGGCCTGGGCATACATGACCTCTGCGAGTTTGTGAGCCGCCTGAGCCAGTTCATCAGTAGCTTTCTTGATAACTTCGGCATCATCACTATCCATCACCTTCTTCAGGTCGGCGATCTTGTTTTCGATGTTCCCTTTTTCAACGGCATCCACCTTGTCACCAACATCTTTCAATGACTTTTCGGTGCTGTAGATCATGGAGTCTGCCTGGTTACGGGCCTCAATGGTCTCCCGTTTTTTCTTGTCTTCAGCGGCATGTGCCTCCGCGTCCTTGACCATCTTGTCGATCTCGTC
Organism: uncultured Geobacter sp.; assembly: GCA_964582605.1. Taxonomy (GTDB): domain Bacteria; phylum Desulfobacterota; class Desulfuromonadia; order Geobacterales; family Pseudopelobacteraceae; genus Trichlorobacter. The sequence continues at coordinate 2,788 of CAZOTC010000118.1, forward strand.
CTTGGAGAGACCCGATGATGCAGTGATACGGATCGACTGTTCCTTGCCGGTACCAAGGTCTTTGGCTGAAACATGCACAATGCCGTTGGCATCGATATCAAAAGTAACCTCGATTTGAGGTACACCGCGGGGTGCTGGTGGGATACCGGTCAGTTCGAAGTTGCCCAGTGTCTTGTTGTCACGGGCCATTTCACGTTCTCCTTGAAGAACGTGAATCGATACTGCCGGCTGATTGTCCGCAGCAGTCGAAAAGGTCTGCGACTTGCGGCAGGGGATAGTGGTGTTCTTCTCAATCAATTTCGTCAGCACACCACCCAAGGTCTCGATCCCCAGCGACAGAGGTGTTACATCAAGCAACAGTACATCCTTAACATCACCCTTCAGAACACCGCCCTGAATAGCGGCACCAATGGCTACCACCTCGTCCGGGTTAACCCCTTTATTGGGAGTCTTGCCGAAGATTTCCTGTACCCGTTGCACAACAGCAGGCATACGGGTCATACCACCCACCAGAATAACTTCATCGATTTCTGATGCAGACAGACCGGCATCCTTCATGGCAGTCCGGCAGGGGCCTTCCAGTTTACGCAGCAAGTCATCGCAGAGTGACTCCAGTTTGGCGCGGGACAACTTCAGATTCAGATGTTTGGGGCCACTGGCGTCTGCGGTGATGAACGGCAGGTTAATGTCGGTCTCCATAGAACCGGACAGTTCGCACTTGGCCTTTTCTGCAGCTTCTTTAAGACGCTGCAGAGCCATCTTGTCGCCCCTCAGGTCAATCCCCTGATCCTTCTTGAATTCGTCAGCGATCCAATCAATGATCTTCTGGTCGAAGTCCTCGCCCCCAAGGAAGGTGTCGCCATTGGTAGACTTAACCTCAAACACGCCGTCACCCAGTTCAAGCACCGAGACGTCAAAGGTTCCGCCACCCAGGTCAAATACAGCAATCTTTTCATCCTTCTTCTTGTCCAGGCCATAGGCCAGCGCGGCAGCGGTCGGCTCGTTGATGATCCGCAGCACATTCAGACCGGCGATCTTGCCGGCATCCTTGGTAGCCTGACGCTGGGAGTCATCAAAGTAGGCCGGCACAGTGATCACGGCATCAGTCACGGTCTCGCCCAGATAATCCTCTGCTGTCTTCTTCATTTTCTGCAGTACGATTGCTGAGATCTCAGGAGGCGAATATTTTTTGTCACGCACATCTACCCACGCATCGCCATTGTCTGCCTTGACAATCCTAAAAGGGGAAATGGCGATATCTTTTTTGACCGCCTCTGTGTCAAATTTGCGACCGATCAGGCGCTTGATTGCAAACAGGGTATTTTCAGGGTTGGTAACAGCCTGACGCTTGGCCTGCTGGCCGACAATCCGTTCTCCTGCCTCGGTAAATGCCACCATTGACGGGGTGGTGCGGCTGCCTTCGGAGTTGGCTATAACAATCGGCTCGCCACCCTCCATAATTGCGACGCAGGAGTTAGTGGTTCCCAAGTCGATACCGATTACTTTACTCATGATACATTCTCCTTCCTCAGTTCTATCTGGTGATTAACATGGCTATCGAACATCAAAAAAACAAGGGGGGATTAAAAAAAATTACGCCGGCTTTTTTGCTACCGATACCATCGAAGGACGAATCAGCCGTTCCTTCAGCAGGTACCCCTTCTGAAACTCCTGTACAATGGTATTTGCAGGCTGCTCAGCTGTTTCAACCTGAGCCATTGCCTGATGAAAAGCCGGATCAAACAGGGTACCGCAGCTCCCCTCGACAGTACAGACACCATATTTTTTTAAGGCGGACAGCAAGAGTGTATGGGTCATCTTGACCCCTTCCACCAGTGCCGGTAATCCGTCTTCATTGGCATGCTCCAGAGCCCGCTCAAGGTTGTCCACCACCGGCAGGACCTCCTCGACGAATGACTTGATCCCATAGTTCAGCAGTTCTTCCTTTTCACGAGAGGCCCGCTTGCGATAGTTTTCAAGATCAGCCCGTTCGCGCAGTAGTTTATCCCAGTTATCTCTGGCTTCTTGCTCTTTGGCTTCAAGCTGTTCCTCCAGCTGGGCAATCCGCTCCTCAGTTACCGGTTCCATAGACTCCGGGGTAACGGTCTCCTGCTCAGTCGGCAAATCACTGTTTTTTTCACTCATAACCGCTTCTATCCTTTCAACGTTCGGTCAGCAAACGGCTGACCAGTTGTGCCGTATAATCAACAATCGGAATAACGCTCGAATATCCCATCCTGGTAGGGCCGATAACCCCCATAAGACCGATGGTGTTTGCACCACTCATATAGGTGGAGGTAATCAGGCTCATACCCGCAATCTCTTTCAGAGGTGTTTCTGATCCGATAAAAATCTGGACCCCCTGGGCCTGCATGCAGCTACTCAGCAGCTTGATCAAACGTCCCTTTTCCTCAAAGGCTTGAAATATCTCCCGCATCTTGGACACATCATTAAATTCCGGCTGTTCAAAAATGCGTGATTGCCCTGCGATATAGACCTCATCCTGCTCCTCCGGCAACGCCTGTTTGGAAAGACTAAGTGCCTTGAGCATCAGTTGATCGTAACGGCTTTTTTCCTGTTCCATCTCATGTAGGATTTTCTCATGCAACTGGCTGATGGACAGCCCCTCGAGCGTACTATTCAGATAGTTGGACATCCTGACCAGGTCTTCAGCTAAAAACTCCTGATCAACCTCGACAATCCGGTTCTGAACAGCTCCACTGCAGGTAACCAGGATAGCCAGAATGCGGCGAGGTCCCAGCTTGATAAATTCAATCTGCCGAAACATGCCGGTAGTAAACCGGGGAGCAACCACAATACCGGTATAGCTTGACAGGCTTGACAGGGTTCGGCTGGCCTCACGCAATAGGTCCGTGAGGTTTCCGCCGGTTTCGCGACATCGCTTAAGAATCTGCTTCTTTTCAGTATGGGTGATGGTCCGTAACCCAACCAGCGAATCAACATACAGACGAAAACCTTTATCAGTTGGTATCCGCCCGGCGGAGGTATGGGGTGAAGCCAGAAGTCCAAGTTCTTCAAGACTTGCCATAACATTTCGAATCGTAGCCGAAGATAGAGGCAAGGCATGCCGTCGGGCAACGGCATTGCTCCCAACCGGCTCTGCAGTTGCGATATAGTCTTCGACAATCGCCTCCAGAATCTGCCGGCTTCTTTGAGAAAGTGTCAGATCAACCATGACACACCCTGCACTCCTTTTAGATCTTCAATGATTAACAACAACAGGTTAGCACTCTGCAAACCCGAGTGCTAACCTGTTGACAAAGTAATCAGCAGTCGAATGTTTGTCAAGGTCATATCGCAAGATAAATCAAATCGTGGCAACTGAAAATTCACGGCAAAGATCTTGCCTGTCATGAAGAAACACTATATACATAATTGTTCAAACAGGAGGATGATACGGTGTCCTGGCAGGCGATCGGCATATTTGATTCCGGCGTAGGTGGCTTAACAGTTTTACGCGAGTTGATACGAGCCCTACCCCAGGAAGATACTATCTATTTTGGTGATACCGCACGCGTACCTTACGGCACCAAATCACCGGATACTGTTATCCGCTATTCTCAGGAAATCGCGACGTTCCTTATCAAGCAAGACATAAAATTACTGGTTGTGGCCTGCAACACCGCATCAGCAGTTGCCCTGCCAACTCTTCGCCGTTCCCTGAACATACCTGTAGTGGGGGTGATAGAGCCGGGTGCAAAACGGGCAGCTGAAGTTACCCGCAGCGGTATTATCGGAGTTATCGGCACTAACGGCACCATACGCAGTAGCGCATATTCACGGGCCATTAAACGGATCAACCCTTCTATTTCTGTACTTGCCCGTGCCTGTCCTCTTTTTGTCCCCTTGGCTGAAGAAGGTTGGACCGAGAACGAAGTGGCAGCGCTGACAGCCCATCTCTACCTTGACGGCTTACGCAAGGATCAGGTTGACACGCTGGTTCTCGGATGCACACACTACCCCTTATTAAAAAAAATAATTACCGAAGCGATGGGCCCTGATGTCACACTTGTCGACTCTGCTGAAGAAACGGCTCGCACAGTAGCTTCAATATTGCATGACAAAAAAATGTTGCGTCCCCCTGCCGAACTGGGCAATCACCACTATTATGTTACTGATGTACCGGCTGGCTTTATACGGGTTGGAAACCGTTTCCTCGGTGGTAAGCTGGGGGATGTATATCAGGTTTCATTAGATGACTGCCGATTCGCCTCGGAGAAAGACTGATGGCCATACACCACAGACAGCGGATTGGTGCTGATATTATTGTACCGTTTATTATTCTTGCATTGGTGTTTGGCGGACTGCTCTGGCAAAAATACCATGAAGCAAAGCAGCTCCCTGAGGCCCCTCCCGGCAAGCAGGGCCCAGCAGCGGTTCAGAAAGTTATCCTTTTTTTTGGTGATGAAGAAAGCCATCTCATACGTGAGGGGCGGGAAATTGAAACCTGTGACAACCGCTTACAATGCCTGCGCTCGCTGCTTGAAGAACTTTTCAGTGGTCCTGTTGGCGATCTGACGGCAACGGTGCCGGAATGGACAGCGATCAATGATGTCCGGATCGAGGACAACATGGTTACCGTCGATCTGGAAAAAGACTTTGCCGATGCCTTGGCACCCGGAAGTTCTGCCGAAATGTTGGCTGTCTACGCGATAGTAAATACCATCTGTATTAATCTGCCGGATATACATAAGGTCAAGATCAATCTGGATGGCAACCAGAAATCACTTCTCCGTCACCTGGATCTGTCTGATCCTCTGGAACCCGATTATTCCCTTGAGTCGCCAACTGCTGCACACCGGCAGCAGGAAACAAAGTAGAGGATATCACCATGCTGCTCGGTTATAATCACAACATCAACTACAAAGGCTCAGTGTTCCATATCCAGACAGAGGACAGCGGTGTCAAGAATCCGCACATCATTACCCTGCTCTACCGTGATGGTGTCATTCTCAGCTCAAAAAAAACCAGTTACGCCGACATTCTCAAAATTGACACCCTTGAAGCCGTAGTTGAAGATCTGATGAAAGAACAGCACAAAGAGATGCTGCGCCGGTTAAAGAGCGGCGAGTTTGATGAAAAGGCGTTTGGTTCTCCTAAGCAGGCAGAGTCACCGGTTGTTCAGGCAAAAAAAGATGAAGCTGTCAGCTCACCACCACCGCAAAATACACCTCTACCCCCCTCACCGCCACCAGACACGAACGGCATTGGGCTGCTGTTCCAGGAAGCCGTACAGGCCTCACCCGATGCAAAGTCACATGAGCCCAAGCCTGTCGAATCGGCAACCAAAAAGCAGGATACTGTCAGTCTGGATGACGCTATCCTGAATTTTTTCGGCGCCTCAAAATGACCACTCCCAAACAGGCTCACCTGACACCACTAAAAAATTTTCAAAAAACCATTTGACACAGAATCTAACTTTTGCTAAATAACTTATCTCACCAAGCGGGAATAACTCAGTGGTAGAGTGCAACCTTGCCAAGGTTGAAGT